>JAYSVM010000159.1:0-12895 GCA_043718495.1 Oscillatoriales bacterium
CGCGGAGCGCCAGAAACAACAGTGCGGCCAGTGGCAGAAACAGCGGCAGTGAAAGGAGAAGCGCCATGAATTGCCAGCGCGTGAAAGGCTCTTGGGGCAATGGCGTCCTGTCGTCCGCAGTCACCGGGGACATGACCGTGATTCCTATTCCGCCAGAACCCGCGTGGCGGGGAAGCGGATTTCGGCGAGCGTGCCTTCACCCGGAACACTGGTGATAACAAAGCGGGCGCGGTTGGCTTCGACGAGCGCCTTGCTAAGGGGAAGGCCGAGGCCAGTACCTTTTTGGCCGTGGGCCGTGGCTTCCACCCGGGCATAGGGTTGCAGGGCTTCGTGCAATTGCGTTTCTGTCATGCCTTCGCCTGTGTCCTTCACGCGCAGGAGCAGTTCTCCGGTTTGGTCCAGCTGTGCCGAAACAATGACCTGTCCGCCACGGCGGGTGTACTTGACGGCGTTGGAGATGAGATTGAGCAAGACCTGCCGCAGGGCGCGAAGATCGGCGACCACACGGGGCAAACCTTGCGCCAAAGACTTGCGCACAACAATGCCAGCCCGTGCGGCTTCTTCCTGCAAAAGGCGCAGCGAATGGTCCACCACATCGGCGACATTCACAGCAGTGAAGTCCAATTCCAGTTTGCCCGCTTCAACTTTTGAAAGGTCGAGAAGGTCGTTGACGAGCGCCAGAAGATGCGCCCCACTGGTGTGGATGTCATTGGCGTAGGCACGGTACTTGTCATTCTTGATTTCGCCGAAACGTTCCAGACGCATGACGTCGGAAAAGCCGATGATGGCGTTGAGTGGTGTGCGGAGTTCGTGACTCATGTTGGCCAGAAATGTACTTTTTGCCCTGTTTGCTGATTCTGCTGCTTCTAGGGCAAACTGCATGGCGGATTCAGCTTGTTTGCGATCGGTAATATCTTCTACAGTACCTTCGTAGTACAGCACGTTGCCACCTTCATCGCAGATGCTGCGGGCGTTTTCGGCAATCCAGATCAGGCTACCGTCTAGGCGGTATATTTGCGATTCAAATTTGGATATTTCGCGGACACCGGTCATCGCCGCAATAAAGTTGGCGCGCCGATGGGGGTTGCTGTAAAGTTGGCTCTTGACATCTGTGAGTTCGGTGAGCATTTGAGCGCAGGAGTCGTAGCCGTAGATGCGGGCTAGGGCGGTGTTGGCACTGAGGTAGCGCCCGTCTGGGGTGATTTGGAATATCCCTTCGACTGCGTTTTCAAAGATGCTGCGATATTTGATCTCGGCTTGTCTTAAGGCGGATTCTACTCGCTGACGTTCGAGGGCATTGGCGAGCATTTCTCCGACTATTTTTAGTTGGGTGGATATTTCGGGCGATCGCTTTTCTGTTTGTTTTTGAGTATCAAATCCGATAAATCCGATTAATTCTTGACTACAAACTAGGGGGATAATGCTCAATGCCTGAATGTTTTTGTCAAGTTTCTTTGTTTCTAAATTGTTGAGTGATTCGCCGATGGATGCGAAGGCTGTAATTAGATTTTTATTGGTTATTTGAGAAGGGGGATTTGGGAGGGATTCTGTTGCTTCTTCTCGATCGCAAAAATAGGCAATTTCCACTAATTCTGGGGGCGCTAGTTCCCTAAATTCGGGAATGTGGATGCTTTCAAATTGAGCGATTTTTTTGGTAATCTCAGGGATTTGTTGGACTGAGATTTGTGGGATTTTGTCTCGGAGGGTTTGTCGGCCTTCACTGCACCACTCGTAGATGTTTTTAAATTGAGTTTTGTCTTCCGATAGTAGGTAGATGTAGCTGCGGTCAAAGTGGCTTTTGGTGGCGATCGCTTTTAGGGCATGATTGAGCCATTTGTCTATTTCTGATACGGACTGACTGATAAAATTGGTTGATAAACTGGCAATTAACTGATCGAATTCTACTCGATGTTGCAAAGCTTCTTCTACTCTTTGGCGATCGGTAATATCTCGAAAACTCCAGACTCTACCTACTATCTTTGAGCCGACTTTTGAAGGTCGGGAATTTAATTCGAGAATTTTTCCGCCTTTGAATTCTAATAAGTCGTCTATTTGAGTATCTGGATGGGCAGACACTTTCATGACGTTTTTGAGAAAGTCTTGGGGGTCTTTTAATTGGCGAAGTGCAAAGGGAAATGCTGTTTTGGTATGTTTTTGGAGAGTACCGACATTCGATCGATTAAACTCCTGAGCTTCGGACAAACCCCACATTTCTACAAACTTTTGATTGTAATTACACACATTACCGTTGTTGTCAACAGCAATAATACCTGCATCTGTGGATTCTAAAACTGACTGTAGCATAGAGAGCGATCGCTCTTGTTCTCTAGCCGATCGCTTTTGTTCGCCAATGTCAAAAAAGACTAAGACTGAAATATTTCCGCCGAGGGCTGCGGGATTGAAAAAGTAGGAAACGGGTAAAATTGTGCCATCGCGACAAAGAAACTGGTCGTCTGAATGACTATAAGGTAGATTTGAGGCGATCGCCTGTTGTAAAGATAGTGAAGTTGCGATCGGCAAATTTTCAGTGTTGCTAAATTCCTGTTGCTTGGAACTCAAAACCTTTGATTTCTTGACTTTCATCTGTTTCAAGCTGATCCGAGATAGCAGCGCCACGCCTACAAGTTCCGACTTTCGCCACCCCAACAAGCGTTCGGCTTCTGGGTTGACACAGAGCACGAGTCCCTGAGAATCCAGAGTCAAAAGTCCCGCACCTAAGCTATTGACAGTCGCCCGAAGTCGATCGAGTTCAGAAATTGTCGAATCATCTGGAAAAGAGTGTAGTGCATCTTCCTGGGAGTTGTCTGAGGCTTGTTGCACCAGCGCCTGCTCGTCGCTGCCATGATAGCTTAGACTTATCTCTTCTAAAAATAACCGCCACTGATCGGCCGTCAGAGGAGGAGAATCGTCGGTTAGATTAAGCTGTTCGAGTTGGCGCTGGAGGTAAGGATGCATAATTTCTGGCGCTTTGTAAGCAACTTTGTTAATTATAGGTAGTGGAGTGTAGAGACTTAAGTTATTCTTAAATTATTCAATTCTCCAATTTCTTTAATCTCAAATCTCAAATCTCAAATCGAATGTGGGAGTTTAGCTGAACTTAGCTGGCAGGCGAATTACAAAAGTAGAACCTTGCTCCAACTCGGTGACAGCTCTAATGTCTCCACCCATCATTTTGCAGTATTTTTTGGTAATCGTCAGTCCCAAACCTGTTCCGCCGTACTTCTTAGTGCTTGAGGAATCGGCTTGGGTGAAGGGCTCGAACACTTTGGCTAACTGATCCGAAGTCATACCAATGCCAGTATCTTTGACCGTGAAAACGATCCAGTCTTGAGATGGAGACTTGGCAGATATCAGAGGTAAATTATTTTCTGGTTCTTCATGAGCTTCCTGTTCCACCGCAGACTCTTCGGTAATTTTGACTTCTTGGCGGGTAACGACGAAAGTAATCACCCCAGAGAAAGTAAATTTAGAGGCATTGCTAAGAAGATTGAGCAAGCACTCGCGGAGTTTAGTCAAGTCTGTATACATATCACCAATATCGTCAGCGCATCGTATGTCTAAAATATTAGAATTTTTGTCTGCCATCAAGGCGATCATGGCGGCCACATCTTCGACCAAATTTAAGATGCTGAAATTTTCGAGGTCTAGTTTCATCCGACCGGCTTCAATCTTGGAAAAGTCGAGAATATCTTTAATAATTGCTAGCAAATGTTGACCAGCCGTACTAATTCTCTTGAGGTCGCTGACGAACTCTTCAGCACCGAGGTCTTCGGCATCTTCTTGCAGAAGTTCACTGTAGCCAATAATCGCATTGAGGGGGGTTCTCAGTTCGTGACTCATGTTGGCGAGAAACTCGCTTTTGGATCGGTTGGCGGCCTCGGCGGCTAATGCGGCCCGGCGGAATTCTTCGCCTCGTTTGGCTTCGGTGATGTCGCTGGTCATGATTAAAACGCACTGATTGGTGGCGAGGTGAATCAGTTCCACCGACATTAGCCAATCGCGTTCTTCGCCTGTTTTAGTGCGAATTAAAATTTCTTGATTGCTGATGGAATTTTGCGATTGCAAAGTATGGGTGATTCGTTGTCCGTCTTCAGAATTGACGAACATTCCCAATTCGTCCGCAGTGTGGCCGAGAAATTCGTGGCGTTCCCAACCTAACTGGCGCAAAAAGCTTTCATTGGCATCTAGGAAACATCCATCTGTGAGAGTACAGATGCTGATTCCGACTGGTGATGCGTGAAAAGCTTTGGAAAATCGCTCTTCCGATGATCTGAGGGCTGCTTCGGCTCGTTTTCGGTCTGTGATGTCTTGGACGGTGCTGGTGATATAGCTAGAATTTACTGCTGCTTGTTCGCAGACTGTGCGATCGCACCCATCAAGAAGTAACAATCGGTAGTCGATGCTGTAGGGCTGTTGTTCAAATAAAGCAGCTTCAATGGATGTCTTGACTAATTCTCTGTCTTCAGGGTGTACATACTCCAAGAACGCTTCTAGACTGGGTTCAAAGCTGCCAGGTGGTTGTCTGAGGATGCGATAAATCTCGTCAGACCAGCGTAGTTGTTGGGTGGTGCGGTCTAAGTCCCAGTTGCCCAACTGGGCGATGCGCTGGGCGTTGGCGAGGCTGGCTTCGCTGGCCCGCAGAAAGGTTTCGGCTTGGCGACGTTCGGCTACGGTGGCGGCTAAGACTAGGCCTGTGACGGCGATGACGGCTATGAAAGCTTGCAGGGATAATACTGCTTGGGGGATGCTGCTGGCGTGTTTAAGAAATGGGCCACTGCCTCTGGCTATGCCCCAGATGGCGAAGCCACACAGGATGAAGTTGGAGAGGGCTGTGTAGCGCTGACCAAATCGAAATGCCGCCCAAACTACTAGGGGAAAGGGCAGGTATTCGAGGGGATAGCGGGCGTAGGCGGCGCGGGTGCGGGAACAGAAAACTAGCCAGCCAACGGCTAGGAGTAGCACTAGCCAAATGGCGCGTTCGACAATTTCCTGGCGGTTGTTTTTGATGGAGGGCCATTCGCGCCAAGTCAGGATGAGGGGGGCGATGAGCAAAATTCCCATCGCGTCTCCCACCCACCAAGTCCCCCAAATTTTGCCAAAATTGCTCCAAGTAGATAAACCTGTTAGACACTGGACGAGGCTGCCGATGGTGGAGTTGATCAGGGTAGATGCGAAGGCTGCTAGTCCAACTATTCCTAAAACGTCTTTAACCCGATCGAGTCCGGCGCTGAAGTTAATGCTTTGTAGCAAGTAAGTTCCTGTCCACGCTTGCAAAGCTCTACCGCTGGCGGAGATGAATGCGATGGCAATGTTAGCTGACGGGTTACTCATGCTGAATAGGAAGCCTCCGATGGCGATGCCTGGCCACAGTTGGCGTCCGAACAGCAGGAGGGCGACTTGGGCAATTCCCGCTGCTGGCCACATGGGGGATACTTCGGGACTCAGTATCAGTGTGGAAATGGCGAATTTGGAGGCCAAAAAGTAGATCAGAGCGATCGCGCCTACTGAGAGGAAGTACCGCCAGGAATGTCCTTTGATTGTGTTAAGGAACTTTTTCTGCATTGTCGTTTGGGGAAAAGGTGGGCGATAGTTGGGGCATTAGTCATATCAATTCCGGTTGCACCGTCAGGTGATGTTGACTGTTCACTGTTGACTGTTTGAACAATACCAATGCCACTTCCACAAAGACTGAATTGTCGGCAAAAGCCCTTGTCTGCAAATATATCCGTAAGGGCGAATGATTCATCGGCAATTTTTAGGTTTTTGTTAAAGATTTATTACCTGGCAAGAACGGGCGTTAGTTTGTTGCGGGTGATCGATGGTTCAAGTCTTTTTAGAAAACATAGTGAAAGCAGAGAATTGAGCTACCAAACTCTCTATTTTTGATTTGATTTATTTCCCCTTTTCTATTTCCCAGATACTGGTGCGATATCTAATGTTAGCGCCAAACGCTCTTGGGCTTCTTTGAGCGCGTCTTGGGGCGATCGACCCAGAAGGGTTGCTTCTATGGCGCGGCCTAGGTTTTCTGAGAGTCGGGAGTAACCTGAAATAATCGGGCGCGATCGGGCTGAGTTCATTTGTGCTAAAAATACTCGCAAAATTGGGGTCTTGCTGACAAAGTTTTGATACGTTTCACTTTGTCTCGATTTGAGGTTAATTGGTAAATAACCTGTTCCTAATGCCCAGGCAGTTTGGAATTCTTCACCGAGGGTATACTCTAAGAATTCTAGCCCTGCTTTTTCTCGTTCTGGCGAGGTTTTCATTAAAAATAGGTTTTCACCCCCAACAACGGCTGCGGCGCGTGTGAGAGCTGGTATGGGAATCGCTCCATAGTCGATCGCGCTTTGCTGCAACTGTGTTAATGTCCAGGGCCCGGTGATTTGCATGGCGACTTTGCCAGCAATGAAGTTTTCGAGTTCGTAACCGCGTTCCGGTGCTGACAGTATGGCTGAGCCTTCTTTTAACAAGTCGCTCCACAATTCTAAGGCGGCGAGAGATCCTGGACTGTCTATTTGAGGCACGGGAGTTTTGGCTGTTGGGGCCATTGTCATGAGTTCGCCTCCTGCGCTGAACATGAATGGCAGCCAGGTAAATACTGTCCATTCTCCTTTGCCTAGGGGGAGCAGTATGCCGTGTTGATCGATGCGATTGTCCCGGTTAGTGTCTCGTGTGAGCGATCGGGCTACCTGCTTTAATTGTTGCCAAGTATGTGGCAATTCTGTGATTCCTGCTGCTTCAAATAAACTGGGACGGTAAAATATTGCTGTGTTATTTGTGGCTAAGGGAATTGACCAAGTATGCCCATCCAGTTCCATCGACTCGAACAGTGATGGATCGATTTCGGCTTTGATGGGGGATTTATCCAGCCAGTTTTCTAGTGGTTGAATTGCTTGCAGTTCTGCTAATTTTCCTGCCATTGTGGGAGTATTCCACAGCAAATCTGGGGGAGCATTTCCGACAATTGCTGTCAATATTTTTGGCAATTGTTGGTCTGGCTGACCGATGTAAAGTGCTTCTACTTGGATATTAGGATGTGTTTTGTTGAATTTTTCCGTGAGGGTTTGAAACACATCTCGGTTGGGCGGGGGATTGATGCCGTGCCACAGTGTGAGTTTGATGATACCGCTATTTTTGGCAGTGAGTGCGCTGCTGTTTTGACAGCCGCTTAATATGAGGAGATTTAAGGCAAGTACAATGCAGAAGGCGCGTTTTAATTGCAATTTAATTGACTGGAATAATTTGGCTAAAATCATTTTTTAGTTACACTTTGGGATTTTTTTTTAAAATGTTTCGGAATCACAGGCGGGACGCCCGTGCCACATTAGAGATCAGAATTATTTTTAGCCTGAGTTATTGCTTCCCGATGTTCACTCCGAAGCTTCGGTTTTAAATACAAGTTTTCAATCAAAGCAGCCACTCCTGCAAACCAAGGTGGCACAATCACAGCGCCAATAATTCCCAATACTTGAACGCCTCCCAATACAGACAGCAATTGATATAAAGGATGCACCCCAACTGACGAACCAACCAGCAAAGGATCGAGAACGTAGGTTTCCAAGTTTTGGATAAATACAAATAACAATAATACCCATAAAAGTACCCAGCCACCTTTCGCAAGTGCTACGATCAATGCTGGTACTGCTCCCAATACGGGGCCGATAAATGGGATCAGATTTGTTACACCTGCGATCGCACCTAAGCCTAGAGAAAATTCCGGCATTCCCAAAAAGCTTAATCCAGTGGTAATGAATATCCCTAAAATCCCAGAAACTAAAAATCTCCCGCGAATGTAACTCCCCATTCTTTGACCAATCGGTGTAGCTTGCGCTGCTAATCTTTCATCCCAAGGTTTGGGGAAAAATTGTACTAAACTTTTAATTAGTGTATCACTGTCAGCAACCATGTAACCTGAGATAAATAAAGCTAAAACTAAACTGAAGAAACCGCCTAGAATTCCTCTAGTTAAACTGTACGATCGCAAAACCAGTTGTTGGCTCGATCGAATCAGCCAATTAGTCAAGGATTGAGTATCTAATAACTGACTTATGAATGTTGGTGCATCGTCGGTAAGGCGACTTGCTAGACTGGTGGCTACGGTTTCCAGATTTTCGGCGTAAACTGGTAATTGTCGCAGCAGTAATTCTATTTGTTCGATTAGCGTCGGCCCGATTAATACGACTGTCCCACTAAATCCGCCGATGAGAGCTAAATAAACCATAATCACCGCCAGCCAACGGGGGACGCGCATCGTTTCTGCCCAATTGACGATCGGGACGATCGAAGCGGCGAGTACAACTGATATCATGATAATTACTAGCAGGCTCCTCAACTGCCATAGCAGGACTAGCAGCAAGGAAGATGCTATGATGAGTAACAAGTTAGGTATAGAAATAGTCATCCGTTGTTCTGACATGATTGAGTAATGATATTGTTGTCGATCGTGTCACTCTCTATTTTATAATAAACGATATGATATAAATAATATAATTAAGATTATGAATTCGCTATTAAAACCCGTTGAATGGATCGGCAGTTCCCGTGACGACTTGCGCGAGTTTCCTGAAGATGTCCAGCAAATTATGGGTTTTGCCTTGTACCGCGCTCAACTGGGTAAAAGCATCCTGATGCTAAACCGCTTAAAGGATTTAAAGGTGCTGGCGTTATAGAAATTGTTGAGAATTTTGATGGAGACACTTACCGATCGGTATACACCGTAAAATTTGAAGGAATAGTCTATGTTCTTCATGCTTTCCAGAAAAAATCCAAGCAGGGAATTGCTACCCCCAAGCAAGATATAGATTTGATTGAATCTCGACTCAAGCGTGCCAAAGAACACTACAAAAAATATTTAGAACAGCAAGAATTGGAGGAACAAAATGACTAAAGAAATAAAAGTGCATTCCAGTAGCGGAAATGTTTTTGCTGATTTAGGGCTACCCAATCCAGAGGAATTACTGATTAAGGCAGAACTAGCTCATCAGATTAGTGAATTGATTTTGGAACGCCAACTAACCCAGGATAAAGCAGCAAAGCTATTAGGAATCGATCGACTCACACTCTCAGCATTGATGCGCGGTAAATTATTAGATTTCTCTACGGAACGCCTATTTCGTTTTCTCAACGCACTCGGTAGCAACGTAGAGATTCGGATTGCCCACTCGCCACCAAATGTTCAAGCTCAAACTCGCATTGTCGTTGCATCATAAGTAAACAAACAAGTAAAAAATTAAAAGATTAATATGCAATCACCACCTTCAAATCAAGATTTGTCAACCATTCCGTCTATAAAATCACCAACGCTCTTTTATCAATGGAAAAATTATCGCTGTGCTTACGATGTTTATCACCCAACTACTGTCACACCCGATAATAGTATACCATTAGTTTTGATTCATCCGATCGGAGTTGGATTGTCAAGAGTCTTTTGGCAGAGATTTTGCGAAAGTTGGTGCAAATCAGGTAACAGCAATCCGATTTACAATCCCGATCTTTTGGGCTGCGGCGATTGTGAAATGCCCGCTGTAGCCTGTCATCCCGACGATTGGGCTGCACAGTTGCAGTTTTTTCTGGAAACTGTAGTAAAAAAACCTGCGATCGTCCTGGTGCAAGGTGCTCTATTATCAGTAGCCTTGGCTTTAGCAAAAATTGACCAAGAAAGCGGCTCGAATTTAATTCACGGGCTAGTGCTGGCTGGGCCTCCGGCTTGGGCGGTGATGAACAAACATTCTACTGAAAGACAGCAAAGAATTGTCTGGAATTTGTTAAATTCTCCTTTGGGAAACGCCTTTTATCGCTACGCCAGACGCGCTGAATTTTTGCGCTCTTTTTCAATCAAACAACTGTTTGGGGATGCGGCGAAAGTTGATAGCGAATGGTTGGATGCTTTGCAGGCTGGGGCGGCCAATCCTGACAGCCGTCATGCGGTTTTCTCGTTTTTAGCGGGGTTTTGGCGACAGGATTATAGTAGCACGATTCAAAAGTGCGATCGACCTACACTCATTGTCATGGGAGAAACAGCGTCAAGTATCAGTCAAGCTGGTAAAGAGGAAAAACCGCAAGAAAGATTAGTACAATATTTAGCTAACTTTCCCAATGCAGAAGGTTTATTAATGCCGGGGCGGAATGTTTTGCCCTATGAATCTACCGCAGAATTTGTGAGTGCTGTTGGTGAGTTTGTGAATAAGTTAAATAAAAATTAAATCCATTCCTGAAGTTGTCGTCTAATAATCACTGATACAGTTAATAGACTTCATCATGTGTTCCGATTTAGAATTAGCTGTGGATGTACATACCGCAAGAAACGGGTGGTTTTAAGTTTGCACCATCAGTAAACTAAAAAGATCCACATCTTTTGCTCAATAGCCGATATGATTTTGATGAAAAGTCCGAGTATCTATGACAAGGAAGATTATCACCGGATTGCTAGGGCGATCGCATTTATGCGTCAAAATCACTTACATCAGCCAGATTTAGTAACCGTAGCACAGCATATCGGTTTAAGCGAGTATCATTTCCAACGAATGTTTACTCAGTGGGCTGGGATTAGCCCGAAGCGGTTTTTGCAGTATCTGACGGTTGAATATGCCAAGTCCAAGATTGCTGAAACTAAAAGCCTTCTCGATTTAACTTCAGACATCGGTTTATCTAGTCCCGGAAGATTGCATGACTTGTTTGTGAATCTCGAAGCCATGTCTCCTGGTGAGTTTAAAAAAGGCGGCTCAGGATTGCAAATTGTCTACGGAATTCACGATACTCCTTTTGGTAAAGCTCTAATTGCGACAACAAGTCGCGGCATTTGTAATCTGCGTTTCTTGGATGGAACCGATGAGCAGAATGCTGAACAAATACTGCGGAATGTCTGGTTAAATGCTGAGGTTATTTGCGATCGCAAAAATACTCAACCTTTGTGTGATACAATTTTTGATAGAGCTACTTTCTCTCACAAACCGATCGCACTTTTGGTGAAAGGAACTAATTTTCAGGTTCAAGTCTGGCGGGCACTTTTGAGAGTCCCATTTGCGGGAATCACCACCTACCAAACCATTGCTGAAACCATTGGGAATCCTACAGCGGCTAGAGCAGTGGGCAATGCTGTGGGAAATAATCCCGTCGCCTATCTGATCCCGTGTCATCGCGTCATCCGCGCATCTGGAGAGTTGGGCGGATATCGCTGGGGTTTGGAGCGAAAAACGGTTATTTTAAGCTGGGAAGCCAGTCGCGAAATTAGTTTAAAATGCGGCGGTTGAAAGAGACTGTTGGCGAATTTAAAAAGGGTGAAACCAAGCATCCCATAATCATGGAAAAAAACTATAACGAAGTCCGCCTCCGCAGACTATGAAATAAGCATGACAACTCACAACTGACAACTAAATCTCCAGTGTTTTACAGCAGTTTGTAATGTCTGAGGCAGCCAACTATCGTACTGAGGATAGACAGGTAAACGCTTTACGAGTTGCCATCCTGCGGCTGCTAAAAGTTCTGTTAAAGTTTGGTGTTGTAGGTGAGGGAAATCGGGATTAACTTCATCCAGTGGCCCAATTCCTCCTAAATCTCTAGCACCTGCTTCTAAACAAGCAAGTAATATTTCTGGTTGTGTAACTAAATTAGGCGGAATTTGGAGGGCAATTTCATCTGGTAAAATGCTGCGGGCGATCGCAATTAATTCCGGCATTTTTGTAGTATCAAAAACTTCACCATCCCAACTTTGTTTATTTCCCGGACTGTGAGGTTGAAGGATAACTTCTTGAATATGATGATAACAGGAATGAATCCGGGCGATCGCCTCCAATGTCTCCACCCAATCTGCCTCACTTTCCCCGATTCCCACCAGCAAACCAGTTGTAAACGGAATCTGCAATTCCCCAGCCCATTCTAACTGTTGCAGTCGCAGGGCTGGCACTTTACTCGGTGCGTGTCGGTGAACTGTTTTTAGCAAACTGGGCGTTAACTGTTCCAACATCAGCCCCATTGAGACATTCACCTGTTTTAACTTGGTCATTTCCTCAAAACTGAGCGGGCCTACATTAGTATGGGGCAAAAATCCTAGAGCAAGTGCGAGTTCGCAGAGATCGTAAATCCGCTGAAACCAAGCTTTGCGCCGTTGACTTTGGGGATGTACTTCGCCACTGAGGATGAGAATTTCAATCACACCTTGAGTTTGCAGTAGCTGGAGGCGTTTTTGGGCGAATGGTAGCGTCAGCCAAGGACTTTGCAGCGGTTCAGCTCGGAAATTGCAATAGGTGCAACGGTTAAAACACTCGTAAGTGGGAACCACGGTATAAGCAGGGCTGTAGGTGACGGTGCGGGACATTCGTTGGGACTTTATGCGATCGGACTTACACAAAAATTACTTATCTATATAGTTGCGAGTTTTTCTAGTGGTGATCGCCACCTGTTACTTATCTTAACCTTGGCTCTAGTCCAGAATCTCGTTATGGAGCTAGATTATGAGATTTATTTGACTGGGCGATTCTGAAAGATTTTCCAATTTTGCTTTTGTAATCCCGATACAGCAAGCATTCCAAGATTAGATTAGCTTTGCTTATATTCGACATAAGTTAATCTGTTGTTAGAATACTTTACAAAGCTTAGAATATGCTTTATGTTTATACACATGGGGAAGCAAACAACCCCCACGAACATTGAAAACCAAATAAAGCAATCATAAAACCATGACAACAACCTTACAGCAACGCGAAAGCGCCAATGTCTGGGAACGCTTTTGTGAATGGGTCACAAGCACAGACAACCGCATTTATATCGGTTGGTTCGGCGTCTTGATGATTCCAACACTTCTAAGCGCCACCATCTGCTACATCGTCGCCTTCATTGGTGCACCCCCTGTAGACATCGATGGCATCCGCGAACCAGTTGCTGGTTCCTTGATGTTCGGTAA
>JAYSVM010000160.1:0-12756 GCA_043718495.1 Oscillatoriales bacterium
ACATTGCCGATACCCGTAAAGATTTCTTGCACAAACTATCAACCAAAATAGTCAACGAAAACCAAGTAATTATTTTGGAAGATTTAAATGTGTCAGGGATGGTGAAAAACCGGAAACTTTCAAGGGCAATTAGTCAACAAGGGTGGAGAGAGTTTAGGACTCTCTGTGAAGCCAAGTCTGAAAAATTTGGCAGAGAGTTCAAGGTAATTAGTCGATGGAAACCCACCAGTCAGGTCTGCTCAGACTGTGGCTTTAAGTGGGGAAAAATCGGTTTATCTATCCGCTCAGTGCTTTGCTTAAGTTGTGGCACCGAGCAAGATAGAGATGAAAATGCGGCTAGAAATATAGCTCAAGTCGGGATAGGGAATTGCCACGACTCTAAATGGGCGCTGAGGGATTGTAAGTCTATTTCGGTAGCAGAACCCGATGAAGCGTCAAGAATCACTGTGGCTGTGATTCCCGGTGAGTATTTCAAATAAAGATGTTTATGCCGAATTCTCAATTCTCAATTCCCAATTCTCAATTCCAAAATGACTCGCTTAGCGACTACAATAGAAGCCATACTTTACTTAAAAGGTCAGCCAGTCTCGATCGCAGAGATTGCTGAAATTGCTAAGTGCGATCGCACCGATGTCGAAGATGCCATCATCGAACTGATGTCTGACTCAGCTCACCGCGACAGTGCTTTAGAAGTGGTGGAGACTCCTACGGGATATAGCCTGCAACTTAGAGAAGAGTTTGCTAGTTTAATGCAAACTTTGATACCTCCAGAATTAGGTATTGGAGCTTTGCGGACCCTAGCTGCGATCGCCCTCAAAGGTGGCATCGCTCAACCAGACTTAGTTAATTTACGGGGTTCAGGTGCTTATCAACAAGTGCAAGAGCTTGTCGAACTCGGTTTTGTCCGCAAACGACGACCAAGCGAGAGCCGCTCCTATTGGCTACAAGTTACTGACAAATTTCATCGGTATTTTCAAGTAGATCAACTACCGAAACAACTACAAATTGACTTTCACGTAAATTTGTACCCAAGCAATGACGAGTAGTTTAAAGTAGAATGTAGCAAGCCAGAAATTAAGAATCGCCAATGGTTTTTCACCCTGACTTTGACCTAGACAATGCCAAACAAACCACAGACAATCCACTTTTGAAGTACCTCCAACACCAATCCCCAGAGGTTTTAGATCGGGTAGCCAAGTCCGTGGGCCCTGAAATCAAAGAGATTATCTCTCACAACGTTCAAGGGCTTTTAGGCATTTTGCCTTCAGAAAATTTTAATGTCCAAATTACTACCGATCGCGAAAATTTAGCAGGTTTGCTGGCTTCAGCGATGATGACTGGTTATTTTTTGCGAAAAATGGAGCAGAGGATGCAGTTAGAAGAAAATTTGGCAAACACCAGCTCGATCAAACCAAATTTTCCTCAAGAAAAGTGAAAATATGAAGGGGTTGGAAAAGTTTAAGGATGAAAATTTTTGCCAAAAAAACCAAATTCAACCTTCTACCTGTGCACCTGCAATTACCCACCGGCGGAGTTACCTGAGATTGGAAAAGCACCAGGGCGCACTTTGATTTTCTGAATTTGCCCCTGACGGTTGATTTCCATTTCGAGTTCTTTGCCCACAACAGTATTTTCCACCCTTTCTTGTACGTCCCCTGGATTGTCAACTTTAATTCCGTCTATTTTTTCTATCACGTCTCCCGCACGCAAATCGGCTTTCTGAGCGGGGGAATTCTCAACAATTCGGGTCACGGCTACGCCTCTATCTAGGGCGATTTTAGCATTGAGCTGTTTGTTGACTTCTGCCTTGGTAGCAGGTGTTAAGCTGACCATCTGAATACCGAGGTATGGATGTTCGGCTTTACCTTTGGCGAATAGCTGATCGGAAACTCGTTTGGCGGTTTCGATGGGAATTGCAAACCCCAAACCCTGAGCATCTGCGCGAATGGCGGTGTTGATGCCAATTACCTCGCCAGAGTCGTTCAGCAGTGGCCCGCCAGAATTTCCGGGGTTGATGGCGGCGTCGGTTTGGATGAATCGGACTCGTTTGTCGGGGATGCCTACTTGGGAGCTCGATCGACCTGTAGCGCTAATAATTCCCACTGTTACCGTATTGTCAAGACCCAAAGGATTGCCGATCGCGATCGCCCACTGTCCAGGTACGATATTATCCGATCGACCCAAAGCCACTAAGGGCAAATCTTTAGCATTAATTTTCACAACAGCAACATCCGTCAGCGAATCGACCCCCTGCACCTTACCCTCAAACTCTCGGCCATCTTTGAGAGTCACTTTCACAGTATCCGTCCCTGAAACAACGTGAGCATTAGTAACTATGCGGCCATCGGTCGTGAGAATAAACCCCGAACCCGTACCCCGCTTAAGTTTTTCTTCCGGTACTGGCAAATTATTCCCAAAAAACTTGCGAAACAAAGGATTTTTGAAGGCTTCGGGCACTTGATTGACGACTTTACTTGATGCGTCAATTCTCACCACGGCCGGGCCGACTTTTTGGGCTGCTTCGGCAATAAAATTGGAATTGGTGCGATCGACTGGGGGATTTGACGGGACTTGAGAAGACGCATAGGGCGGGATTTGTTGGCGTACCACGGGTAAAACTGAGCCTGTTTCCAGACCGTTTGGGTTTTGGAGATAGCGATTTCCCAACCATCCCATACCTCCCCCGATCGACAGCAAAGTTACATAAAGGGTCAATTGCTTAAAAGATAAACTCATAAGAAGCTCCCGCTGGATACGCATTCGGTCTATAGTATCTACCCAAAAATTCCCCAGCCTATATTGAGCTGGACATTGGTAATTTTGGTGCTAATTGCTTGCTTCATCCTAACGTTAAACCACGAACTTATGTTTTTGTCACGCACCACATCTACAACTAACGGTAGTTTAGTGGTATAATACATCCAGAATTAGGTTCATATTCTGATGTAGCATTGGCTACTGATATAAATATGCTTCTGAAGCTTTAATCGGCAGAGCTGACATAAAAGCCCGTAATGAGATTTGAACTCATGACTTCCTCCTTACCAAGGAGGTACTCTACCACTGAGTTATACGGGCATGAAAAATTAAGACTATCAAACTAAAACTTTTAACTTTTAATTCTTAAATTTTAACTTTTAATTAAAAAGTGGTGGGCCGAGCTAGATTTGAACTAGCGTAGGCGTAGCCAGCGGATTTACAGTCCGCCCCCATTAACCGCTCGGGCATCGACCCATTTCTACCACATTTAAATACCTTAGCACCATACTCTGAGTTTGTAACAATACATTTAAAATTCTAATCAAAGGTATTGAACACATAAGTAAGTCAGGGGCATTGGGCATTGGGGTATTGAATCTTTAGGTGGGCTGACCGATACTAATGGATGGGGGTGCTTGACGAATTGACGCGATCGACACCAGGCTATTCGAGTCAGAATCCCATAGAATAAATTTGGAACAGTGAAGCATATCGGCTATCCGAAGGGTTTTTATGTTCGAGAGGAGATGAATATTTTCATTGTGACAAGCTTCGAGATTGTAGTTAGGGATTCTTTCGGAAAGATGATGAATGTTGTGGTAGCCGATGTCTGCGGTAAACCACTTGAGAATTGTTGGTAACTCCAGATAACTACTCCCCTCAATAGCTCCAAGTAGGTAGTCCCAATCTTTTGTATTGTGGGCATAAGAGCCTTCAAAAATATGCTGCACAAAGAAAACCCAGATAAAGATTACAGCAGAAAAAGTCAAGAGGATGGAGTAAAAGCTTAAGAAGAAACCTGCTCCCAGAAAATGGCTGAGGATAATCCAGGAGCTAACTACGCAAATATTGTTGAAAAGCAAATCCCAAAACTCAGTCGTTGTCTGCCAGTGTTTAGACTTATGAGCAGAGATGATTTCGGATAAACCCATGCGAGTATCTTTTTTCAAACAAGTAAAGAAATGACCAATAAAATCATAGATTCCCAAAATGAGGGCAAGTCTTGGCTGAATCGCGAGGTAGAAAAAACCTCCAGGAAAAGCCATTAATGGATGCCGCAGTAATTCATAAAGCTTTTGGTCAGATGAATTGAGTTGAGAAAACTGCTCGGTGGAAAGAAAGTCTGCAACACCACGATACCGCTCCCAATCACCATTTGTTTTGTGGTGGTAAGCATGATCTCTTGACCAGGGATATTGGGGAATTGCGTTGATGACACCTAGTATAAAACCGACAATTCGATTGACTTTTTTTGAACTAAAGAGTGAATAGTGTCCGCAATCGTGCATTAAAGAAAAACAACGTATTGAAAATAGCGTCATCAAAGCTATTATGGGTGGAAGTAACCAAAAAGAAATAGGAGCAGCCTTGACTGCCAAAAACCATAAAAGAAGATAAGGGACAACTGTGTTGAGGATTTGATAAGTCGCTCGCAAGTCGTTGCTTTTCATGTAGGGAGTCAGCACAAAGTCTGACTTTTTAACTGCGATTTTCATTCAGTAAAACTCTCTTGTGAACAACATCGTCATGAACAGGCAAGATGCCTGTTCCACAATAAAATTTATCTTTTGTGGAACAGGCATCTTGCCTGTTGCTGACAGTAGTGGAAGATCTCGATTAGAACCGATACAAAAGTACATAATAGCACAACCAGAGCAGGAGAATCATTTGCCATACGCAATCCCTAATCCACCAACTCGCCGGTTTCTTGGAGGGAGTGCAGCCTGCGGTAAATGCCTTGTTGCTTCAAAAGTTCGTTGTGGCTACCTACTTCGATGATTCTACCGCCGTCGAGTACGACGATCGCATCAGCTTCCCGAATGGTACTTAGTCGGTGGGCAATAATGATTGTGGTGCGCGTACCAAGGATATTCCGCATGGCTACTTGGATCGATCGCTCACTTTCATAATCCAAGCTCGAAGTAGCCTCATCAAAAATTAACACATCCGGTTCCACCAACAGCGCCCTCGCAATGCCTAACCGTTGTCGCTGACCGCCAGACAAACGCATTCCTCGCTCTCCCACAACGGTATAGTAACCTTGGGGTAACAGCTTCACAAAATCGTCTACTTTGGCGATGCGACAAGCATCCTCAACTTGCTGGAAACTGGCGCTTGTGTTTCCGTAAGTCAGATTTTCCAGCAAAGTACCGTTAAACACATCTACTTCCTGGTGCACAATGGCTAAACGCTGGCGGTAGCGAGTCACGTCTAAGCTGCGAATGTCTTCCCCGTCGATCAGAATGCGCCCGGAGTTGGGTTCAAAATAGCGGAAGAGAAGTTTGACTAAAGTGGATTTCCCTGAACCCGATCGCCCGACTAATGCTATGGTTTGACGTGGATGAATTAATAAGTTGACATCCTGCAACACAGGTTTTTGACTGTCGTACCCGAATGTCAGCCCGCTAATCTCAACCTTGCCAGTAAACTTATAAGGTGGTTGTGCCGATCGAGCATTTTCTGCTAAATTGACTGCATCAACACCGTCTGGCATTTGCATAAACTCATGGAACCGGATCATGGAAGAATAGCGGCGGGCAAATACTTCGGCGATAATGCTGATGGGACGTAGTTGCGAATATGCCATGCTTGCCAAAGTGTAGACGGTAACAAAATATCCGAGGGAAATTTTGCCTCCAACGGTGGCTGCTAGACTAAAACCGAGAACGGAAAACAAGCACAACTGGACGATTGTCTGCTGGTATGTTCCCAGAACGACGTATCCTTTGTGAATGCGATTGACAACTACCTTTAATTCGCGATCGAGTCTGGTTGTTTGCCTTTTGAGTTCGTCTGTTTCTGTAGCAAAGGCTTTGACTGTTTTGATGTTGGTGATAATTTCGGAGTTGCGGCTTTCGGTATCTTCGATGTATTCATCCAGAATTTCTTCCCGCTTACTAACCTGTTGGAGACCTTTGAGGGTGAAACTGAGGATAAATATGAATGAAACCAAAATTAATAAGCCAGTCCGCCATTCAATTAACCAGATAACGGCAAAAATGCCGATTAAGCGGATAACTTCGGGGATGAATTCGCCGGCAATTTCGGGGTATGTCCAAGTATAATTAGCGATGCCTTTGGCGATGCGGCTGGCAATCCGTCCGGCGTTGTTTTCGTCGTAGAATTCTAGGGGTAAGGTGAGGATTTTGCCGATCGCACCTCTCATTTGATCGCGCCTCGCCCTCAATGGTACTACCCAGTGGAACCAATTTCCGACCCAAGGTTCGATCGGTGCTTTGGCGACTGTCACCAGAAAAATCAAGCCCAGTAAGACGGATAGTGATAAAGTTTGATTGGCTGGTTGCTGGGTAAGTGATGCGATCGCTGCTATGAGTTTTTGCGTTACTGTATCTGTAGGTTGACCCGACAATACGTTTAATATTTGACCGATCGCGTAGGGCACAAGCAAATCGGCGAGTGCAAAAATGCTAGATGCCCCTATGCTCAAGACTGAAGTTTTCCAGTAGCGACTGTAGTATTTTAAGATGTTCTGAAAGCTTGCCATAAATTTTTGTTGAGATACAACCCTTGCAAACACTTGAATTTGAAACTACGCCAAGAGCGCGTCTTGTTTACAAGCATACTACAAAAGTAGTCGATCGGGGTCATCCTTGCTCATTCCAGTGACTCGCCCGATCGGGTGATTTATGCCAATTTTCGGTTGTTAATCAGATTAAGTCATCTGTCATTAGTTAGTGAAAGTTAGGTGACATACTCCTATTAGCTAAACTGTGTAGGCTGATTGCAGTGCCCACCAGATTAAGAACCCGATGCCGCCAGCAATGACGATCGCCGAAATAGCGATCACGATGGGGCTATCAGCTCCTTTGAACTTCATGATTCCGCGATTTAAGTCTGACATATCGGTGTTCTCCCAAATTCCAGCTTGATTCTAGCTTTGCTGTCGGCTACTTGCTGTCAAAAATAGCGCAATTACTGATTTAATTATTGACACTCTCAGGTCTAAAGACACTGAGATTCTGCGGACAGAGTAATACTCTCGCTACGGTCGTCAAACGCCGTCTACTTAGTCACCAATCGTCAAGCGATAGTTACTAGCTAATGATTGTGTTTCCACTGCTTTCAGAATCCATCACTTTCTTGCCAAGACGCGGTACGCTTCACAACCTGCCATTATTTGCTCTTTCCTGTCATACTGACGTTAGGACTTAAACCTAACCGTTGTTTCATAGGAGCCGGGATTTCTCCGATACTAGGATGCTTCAACACGTAGATGTTTTTGTTCTTACTCACAATCCAATTATAGCATAAATACCACGGCGGTTAAAACCGCACGAGTCGTTTCCCTCTCAGGACTCAAGTCTCTGAGTTTCACACATCCCGTATTATTTTATGAAAATTTATAAACTTTTGCTAAGTTTGGACTAATGCCCATTGAGCTGGTTTTTGTGAGAAATCAAAGGTTTGACGGCAAAGCATCTGACCCAAAAATTGGGAGTCAACCCTTATTCAGCTAATTTGTATAAATCTTATAATTTTTTTAACTTTCAAGAGTTAAATTGTATATATGGATACAGAAAATAATTAATCTACGAATTATCTAAGTTTAGACTATATTATTACTAAGTCCATAAAATTTTTTAGCGAAACATTGAGGGCGCATTATGATTCAGTCTACAATCCACCAACTGCAATACTCTTTAGATGTCATCCAAGATGAAGCTCGGCATCTCGTACATGATGGCGTCCTCAGCCGTCAACAGCCAATCTATACGATGTGCCAATTCATTCCGCCCCGCGAATGGGCTTGTGTCGAGTGCGAACTAGAAAAATGTGATTTCTTGTTGCGCGATCGCATCGCCGACCTCATCGGTTCTGAGAAATGGGACAATGACTAAACTTTTTTCATGCAGTTTTCATCCAGTCCGGCTGTGTTGAAGAATTGAATCAGTTATGGGTGTTTGTTGTAGATGAAGTTTGCAACAGAACTCGTAATTAGCACCATTTAACTGTTAAAATTAGAACTGTTTTTTTTTACACTACTCCTAATTATTGCAACTGCGTAGCAAAAGGTAGGTAGGTCTTTTGGGGGAAACTTTTTGGGATTAAAAACTTTCAAATTTGTTTGTAGGCAACTCAAGATGCTTTAATCATGAGAATTTTCAGCACGTAAATTTTCCAACTGGGCTCTGAGTGCCACCATTTGTGCAGTTAATTCTTGAATCTCTAATACTACGTCTGGCTGTCCAACCGAGTCAGAGAGATTACCTGTGGGTGAATCCGATTGCTTTGACGAGACGGATTCGCTCTCGGTATTCTCCCGCTCGCTTGCCTGAGAAAAGATAGTATCTACGAAATTCCGAGCTTCTCGATCGGTTATTTCTCCTTTTTCTAGCAACTCATCGGCTAGTCTGCCTAAATCTGAATTCAATTTTTCCAGATTTTCTGATCGCTTTACAGGATCTTGCAATGTCTCAATTAAAAAGGAAGTTGCACCCAAAGTTAGGTGAAATCCGGTTTGCAGCATTTGAGGCAGTTTTTCAGGATTCATTTAAAAAGTCCGCGAGTGCGAATCCATCAATTGCGATCGCCCCGAATCATGAAAAACACGTCTTTGGGGGGATGGCTTTTTGTTTTACTAATAACTGATATTAGCATTACTTGGTAAATTTACAAAGGTCAAATGTAAATTTTTGTAAAAATACCGATAAATCTGGGTTCTTCAGGTTAAACAACCATTAAGGGTACAGTGTATCGCCAGTCGAAGGGTCAAAGACACAGAGTCGATCAAAATCAAGCTGAACAGTTAGCCGATCGCCTGCTCGCCAGCGAACACTCGCAGCCACCTGCATCTGTATAGTAGTTTCTGGACTCAACATCGGCAAAAGAGCCCGGATTAAAGTTTCTCGCCCCAAGGGTTCTACCACCTTCACCTCTACTTCCAGAGGCACTTTCCCTAATGCCCAAACATCACTTTTTAAATCATCATTTTCTGTGATTGATTGAGTAAAAACCTCTATATGTTCTGGACGAATTCCCAAATCAAATCCTTGTCCTTCCCTCGGCTGCAATTTTTTATGAATCGAGGGCGGACAAGCTAGAAATTGATTTCCCACTTGAAAAGATTCATTAGCATAAATTGCAGGCAAAATATTCATAGCAGGATTGCCTAAAAAAGTCGCAACCATCCGATTTACTGGCTTAGCATAAACACTTTGAGGATCTCCAATTTGTTGAATTATGCCGCGATCCAAAACAACAATTTTGTCAGCCAAAGTCATCGCTTCCACTTGATCGTGTGTAACATAAACAGTAGTAATTCCTAACCGTTGATGAAGTAGTTTAAGTTCGGCTCTAGTATCATCTCGCAGTTGAGCATCGAGGTTAGAAAGTGGCTCGTCTAAGAGGAATACTTTCGGTTCGCGGGCGATCGCCCTTCCGAGTGCTACCCGCTGCTGCTGTCCGCCTGAGAGCTGTTTGGGCTTACGATTTAGCAGATGGTCGATCGAGAGCGATCGGGCTACAATCTCTACCCTTTCCTTAATTTTTGCAGCATCAACATTCCGCATCCGCAATCCAAAAGCCAGATTTTCTGCCACTGTCATGTGCGGGTAAAGCGCGTAATTTTGAAACACCATTGCCACATCCCGCTGTCTCGCCGGAATGTTGTTAACTAAATTATCTCCAATATAAATATTGCCAGAAGTTGCAGTGTCTAAACCTGCAATTGTCCGCATAATTGTAGATTTACCGCAGCCGGAAGGTCCGACTAATACCCAAAATTCTCCATCCGGGATTTTAAAGCTAATGTTTTCGATCGCAGTGACATTTTGGTAACGTCGGGTAATATTTTCTAAGCGCACATTTGCCATTGTTATTTTGTTAGTAGTTGCTGGTTATTAGTTATTTGTTAGTAGTTTTTACATTATCGCCTAATTGACGACAATCTTTCAATCGCGATCGCACATCATAGATTTTATCAGTAGATTCCAGGTATGTAGGGACACGGCACTGCCCTGTCCCTACAGAACGAAAAGCGGTGAGAATGCCGATCGTATCGCCAAGGGACATTTGGTATGTGTCACTTTCGGTACAGCCGTCTATAGTAGCTGTGATAGATGTCTTCGTCGGTGGTGAGGTGCCTTGATTTTCGATCGCATCTAAAATTGCGATCGGCTCATCTTCCGAAGCCCCTTACTCTAAAGCTATACTAGCAGTATCCAACATTAGAATCATTAAAGAGAGGTTGCGATCGTGACAGCTACTATAATCATATCCAAAAATGCCGATCAGAAATTAGAGTCCGAATCACCACAGCCAACATTTGAAAACATAGCAGAAATTCAGCCAGAATCGGAGTTAGAAAAAGTCATATCTCTCGAAGAATTTTTAGTCAAACCTCCTGATAGAATGGAGTGGGTTGATGGCAACTTAGTGGAGAAAACAGGAATGACATTCAAACACAGTCTAGCTCAATCTAAACTATCTACATCCTGGAGGAATTACCAAAATTCCAGCGGACAGGGAGGAGAAGTTCTTACCGAAATACTTTGTCGTACTAACAAACAAGGCCGCCGTCCCGATGTCGCCTACATCACACCTGAACTCTTGCCACCATCTGGCAATTTTACAGCATTTTCCCAAAGTTTTCCCTTAATAGCGGAAGTTGCTTCCCCCGAAGACAGTGGCGAAGAGTTATTTGCGAAAGCTCAGGAATATTTGGAATCGGGATGTTTAGAAGTTTGGCTGCTATTTCCTGAAGCTAGATTAATCTTTGTGAATGCAGGGGAAGGCTGGATTTTGTTTAATGTGGATGAAGTGGTTAATACTAAAAGGGTACTTACAGGTTTTAGCGTAGCTGTTAGTGAATTGTTAGCATGAAGAACTTGTTAAAATAATTTATTAACATTATAAAACTAGCCATTCAAGTGCTGAATTAAAAAATCAATGAAGATTTGAACTCGTAGCGAATGTCGGCGGTTAGGCAAGTAAAGGGCGTAGATGCCTGTATCGAGATTGGCTTGAGGATGGAACTGAAAATCGGTCAGCACAGCTTGCAACCTACCAGATTGAATGTCTTCGCCAATCAACCAAGTTGGCATCAAAATTAGACCTGCACCATCCAGGCAAACTTGACGTAGCACTTCAGCATTATTCACGTTCAATGAACCGTTAACCTGGATTTCACAAACCTCCTCGTGACGTTTGAATCGCCAAATTTCGTACCCAGTTGCATAGGTAAAACATAGACAATTGTGGTGGATCAAATCATCTGGATGAGTCGGGATGCCATACCGATCGAAATAAGCCGGACTTCCGCATACTAAACGACAATGAGATGATAGCTTGCGGAGAATCAGGTTGCCACTAGAGCGATCGAGGTTGCCAATACGAATCACGAGATCGAGATCCTCTTCTACCAGGTTTGCTAACCCATCGCTCAAGCGCAAATCCAGCGTGACTTCTGGATACTGAACCAAAAACTTGCTCAGCAGCGGGGCAATATGAAGCCGTCCAAACGCCACAGGCAAACTCGCCCGCAAGATGCCGCGAGGAACATCGCCATGCTCGATCGCAGAAAGATTTGCCGCCTCCACATCTTGCAAAATCTGCACCGCTTTGTCGTAGTATTTGTGTCCCTGGAGAGTCAGGGTAATGCTACGAGTAGAGCGATTCAGCAACTGCGTGTTTAACATTGCTTCCAGGGCGTTGACTTGTCGCGTGACTGAAGAAACTGCCAAGTTTAGCTGACGGGCTGCTTCCGAGAATCCTCCTGCTTGCACCACTTTGACAAACGATCGCATTGCTGACAATTGATCCATCGATCGCCATCCTCTATTTTTGCAAAAAACGCAAAGGTGTTTAGCACATTCGATATATTAACATTCTTCTTGAATGCAATTACAGTGGAACAGTGAGTTATTAAATCACCACTAGGAGACAACCATGACATTGACGATCGCCATTACCTCAGATTTCATTTGTCCCTGGTGTTTAGTTGCAGAAATGCGATTGAACCAGGCAATTGAAGAATGGAATTCACCGATTGAAATTCAACGCATTTGGTATCCATTCGAGCTAAACCCGGATATGCCCGAAGCTGGGATCGATCGCCAAATTTACCGCAGCAATAAGTTTGGCAGTTGGGAATATTCGCAGGAACTTGATGCCAAAACTATGGAAGCAACTCAAGCTGACGGCATCGCATTTCGCTACGACTTGATGACTATTACACCTAACACGTTGAAAGCACATCGCTTAACCTGGTTTGCGGCGCAGCAGGGCAAAGCAACCGTAATGGCAGAAAGGATTTTGAAGGCATATTTTACCGAAGGACAAAATATAGCTGAAGTTGAAACCTTAGCGAATCTAGCGGCTGAATTGGGCATCGATCAAGAGGCAGCAAAAGCCTTTTTGTTGTCTGATTCAGGGATACAAGAAGTGCAGGAATTGAAACGTGAGGCGATCGCCCAGGGGATTCAAGGCGTCCCTTATATCCGTATTGGTGAAGAAGTTTTGTCAGGTGCTCGATCGGTTAATGTTTTTCTCGCCGCCTTGAAAAACGCAGTCAAGAAATTGGGAATCGCCTGAACTATAAGTTTGACAAGGGCGAAGCATTTCGGCAGACAATTTATTAGTGATAACCAGAGATTTACCGCCGAAATGCTTCGCCCCTACGAGCATATTTGCAAAAATTGGGATGCTCCCCAATCTGCCTTCATCTCCATCCATCTGCGTACATCCGCCTACATTTGCGGTCAAAAAATCCCAACTAAAATGCTAAACAAAATTTGGCAATTCATCAAACAACTAATC
>JAYSVM010000017.1:0-8309 GCA_043718495.1 Oscillatoriales bacterium
TTTTGGTAATAGGATTGCGCCCAGGAACCCTAGAAATAGGGATATTAAGAACGAAATTTCTTAAGAATCTCAGTCGCTTCAGCGCTGAGAGTGTCAATCCAATGCTACTGAATTTGATATCATTTGCCAGAAATCATTTGCCAAAGTGTTTCTGGCAGATGGATTATATACTGAAACAACTGATTTGGCCCAATGCCAAACATTAACTGCATCGTCAGCACAATTACTGCCAAAGCAATCGCCGTCCCAATGCTAGCCTTCAAAACTTTGACGGCCAAATTAAACACTAACCAAGATACAAGTAATGAAGCAATTAAGATAATCAATTCTATTGGCATATAACATTTCTAACTCTAGTTGAACTATATATTATACTTCAAGCAATACTGCCGCGTTTTCGTGTTTCTTTGTAGGAAATTCCGACATTCTTTAAGCCAGCTTTAATCATTTGCTGCTCCAACAAAGCGAAAAAGCGACCTCTATCTCCTCCTTTTACGACAGCTTGGTTGTGAGCTTCCGCCAGCGTTACCGGATAACCGCCACCTTTGTGTACCTGAGCTAGCATCATTCCCAAGGCTAAATCTAACTGTGCTGAGTCTTCGACTACCCATTCTGGGACTTCTATTCTAGCAATTTCTGTGCCAACGTGAACGTAACAGAAATAGACAGAATTAAGCCCATATAAATCTAGGATTCTAGATTGGGATTTCCAGAAAGGACTTCTTTGTCCTGGTGACAATATTGTGGCCCATAAAATCACATCTCGCAAGGGTTCAAATACTTGGCAAGGTGCTTTTTCTGCGAAAGAAACTGTGGCGGCAAATCCGACATTCGGGCAGTTAGTTATGCAATCAGGTACTTCGTGAGTGCAAGCTTCAAATCGTAAGAAGGATAAGCTTTCACTACTCCGAGAAGCACTTAAGTATCCTAATAGGGGAATTTTGGCTAAACGCAATTTGTCCCAAGCTTCTAAGATTGGCTGCAAAATTTGATCCCGCGCTTCGGTGGGCAAGGCTTCTAAAAACCATAAAATCAGCGAACCGTCTACCATTGCTAAGGTTGGTGCTGGTAATTTATGGTTGTTCACTTTCGACCAATTTTCACCTATTTCTGCTAGGAAAATTGCTTCGGAAACTGCGCGTTTATATCCCATCCATTCTTCGGTTCTAATTCCCCATTGTCGGGAAATATATAAGTCTTCTGGCTTGTAAAAAACTTCGGGTACACTGTCTAAAACTGGGTGGCGACTTTGCCCGTAGTGCAGCATGACGGTGCCGATGTTTAGCAGGTAGCAGTAGGCTATTTCGTGATGGTTTGGTGAAATTTGAGAGCCATCTGTGGCAAAGACTGTGTGGGCTGCGGGGGGTGCTGGGATGTAAGTGCGATCGCCCAATGGCTCGATCGGTGTGGCAGAATTGAATAAAGTGCGATCGCGCCAACTATCTTGTAATTCTACCAACTTTTCCTGTTTAGCTACCGCTTTTTCTAGCAAATTCTGAGCTACTTCTAAACGCTGGCGAGCCGCTAGAGCTTCCACTGTTAAATGTTGGCTCATTCCCTGCATTGCTTTTGCTGCTTTAGTTAAATCTAGCATTTATTATTGGTTAACTGTTGACTGTTAACTGCGTCGCCCTGAGCGGAGTCGAAGGGTTGACTGTTAACTGTTGACTAAATAACATCAGGATTAGTCCGGGAGCCAATCGGCGAAATCTGCCGAAAACTGCGATAGAGATAGCAGTTGAATTGGTATATTTTCAGCTACAGATTCCCGCTCTGCCAAAGTATTATAACCCCAATCAGCCAAAAATAACTTCACATTAGATAAATCTGGTTGCTGTTGCACCGACAGCAAAGTTTTCAA
The DNA here is from genome assembly GCA_043718495.1 of Oscillatoriales bacterium. GTDB lineage: Bacteria > Cyanobacteriota > Cyanobacteriia > Cyanobacteriales > Microcoleaceae > Microcoleus. The sequence continues at coordinate 1,862 of JAYSVM010000017.1, forward strand.
TCTGTCTTCCACAAACCAAATCGTAGAATCATCACCAGATGCGGCCAAAAATTCCCGCAAAATTTGATGTTTGGGCTTGTTGTATTCTTTGCCATAAATTAATTCTGATGGCATTTTGACACCCGCTAGCTGCAAAAGTTCCTGCACAAAACGGCCTTCCTTAGTAGTGACAATGGTCACTTTTACTGAACTCTCCTGCAATTTATGTAAACTTTCGGCTACCCCTGGATAAAAACGGTGCAGAGAGAGCCATTCAGCCAAGTCTTCGGCAATCCAATTATCACGCAACCCATCTAGCATCGCGCTAACTTCCGCAGCTTTTAAACCATTTTTGGTCATTAACTGCGGTACGATATTTGGCCAATCTAGCAAAATTTGCTCTTCGGTAATTCCTGTCAGCAGTCCACGAATTAGCAGGGGCATTTCCCAACCTGTTTCGATGGCTGGCCGCACTCTGTAAAAACTTAAAGCTAAATCTGAATCTGGCACTGTTTGGCTGGGTTTCCAGATTTGACAGTAGGTACGCCAAGCTGTTTGAAAATATTCGATTAATCCGTCGCAGATCACGCCGTCAAAATCAAGTGCTAGAATTGTTGGAGAGTTATCAATCATTCGATTTTAGATTTTAGATTACAGTCTAAACTTGATTTCAGATCTTTTGTACTGTCTACCTAGAGTTTTAATTTCAGGTAAACAATACAAAAAAGTAGATTTTAACACAATGTTAAGTCTGAGAAAAACATTGGAAGTCGAGAGCATTAAAGAGACTGAACCAGCGGTTTAGTGGCTACTGAATCGAGTCCTTGGGAATTCAACAACTTATTCCACTCTGCGGTTAAGATTGAATCTGAAGGTGTTTGGCTTCGGAGTTCGGCTAGAGCTGTGAGAGTCTCGTACCAAATCCCATTTTGAGCGTAAACGTTGAGTTTTGTTATTGGATCAGATTTTTGTAAATCACTCTGGATATTTGCCTGTTTTTCTACTCGCTGCACCCACCCTTTAACTACTAAATCTGCCGATCGATCTTGGGGATCACAAATCATGGAAAATGACCACACATAACGTTTGCCAAGTTCAAGGGATTTCGTTTTGTTCCCAGGTTGAACTCTCACTGCAACAATCCCTGGTTTGTCAATTTTAAAACCAGTTTCGTAGATTAATTCGTCTTCCTTTTCGCTGAGCAAAGTGAATTCTATTGGGGCATCGGTTTGAGGAACATAAACAAAAAATGTTGGCGAATCTGTGAGTGTTAAACCAATATTACTTGTGGGTACTAAGGGAGTAATAGATAAGCCGGCTGGACATTGACCATTGCCCCGATGTGTCCCGCCTTGTCGGTTGGATGGGGCTGTGACGTCGGGAGGCTGGAAGTTGAGATTTTGACTCAGGAGAATTGGCTGGGATTGCGCCTGCACTGGTGTGGGTAAAGTGGGGACTGTAGCAGCGATCGCAGATAAAGCCACCGCAAGCTTAGTAAGATGTAAAAAACGTTTCATTTTTCTGTACCTTTGACTTATAATATTGCAAACTGAGATTGCCTATTGGCGACAATTTTTTTCGAGTAGTGAGACTTGGCGGAGATACACATTTTCAACCTTGATATATCCATAGCATTAATTAATGCGATCGGCAAGTGCATTCGGCAGTCCAAAAGTAGAGCTGTCGAGGGCGCACAGATTACTACAGATACTCAAGGCCAGAAACTGTAAGATTTGGTTATAAAGTTGCCGAAGTTTCCGACTGTTCTAAGATAGAGGCAGTCGATCGTTCAGGCAAGCGCCTCAAAACTGCTGCTTCAGAGGCGACTCAAACTTTTATCCAGGGATGATGAGTAAAATATTTAATCAAGTTCGATCGGCAAAAGCGCAATTGAGCCAACTGTACAAGCCTTCAGTAGCATTTGCGAGGTCTGTCCTAATTGCCAGCGCGGCAGTCACGCTGTCATTAATGGGGGCCAGACAGCTTGGAATACTCGAATCAGTAGAGTTAGGTGCTTACGATCAGATGGTGAGGTTGCGCCCTGACGAAAGTCCAGACTCGCGCTTGCTAATTGTCGGAATTACCGAATCTGACATTCAGAAGCTCAAACAATGGCCAATATCCGATCGCAAAATAGCTGAAATATTACAAAAACTAGAAAAATTACAGCCGCGAGTCATCGGTTTAGATGTCCTGCGAGACTTGCCCCAAGGAGAGGGGCGGGAGGAGTTAACTCAAGTTTTGGCCAGAAGCGATCGCACGATCGGGGTATGTTTAGTTACTGACGGTAGTGCAGATAGTCCCGGTTCTCCGCCTCCCCCCGGAATGCCAAAAGATCGGATTGGATTTGCAGATTTCGGAGTAGATCAGGGTGGCGTAGTTCGCAGGGCTTTATTATTTATGAAGCCTCCCGCCATTGAGGGTAACTCAGGAGCTGAAAAACATCTTTGCAATGACAATTCCCAAGTTTTATTTTCCTTTAATCTCCAACTAGCATTGCGTTATCTGAAGCCGGAAAAGATTTATCCAAAACTCGCGTCAGACCAATCTTTATGGCTGGGTAAAACACAATTTAAACAATTATCTGCCAATGACGGAGGATATAAAAATGTTGATGTTAGAGGATATCAAATATTAATTAATTATAGAGCCAGAAAGAATGTTGCCAACCAAGTAAAACTTATGGATGTTTTGGAAGGTAAGATTGATCCGAATTTGGTGAAGGATAAAATAGTAATGATTGGTTACACATCAGAAACTGTTAAAGACTTTTTTTATACTCCTTACAGTGCGGGGAAACACGAAAACCAATTCATGCCTGGGATAGTGACTCATGCACAAGTTGTTAGCCAAATTTTGAGTGGGGTTTTGGATGATCGACCTCTATTTTGGTTTTGGCCGGAATGGGTGGAAATATTGTGGATTTCGGGGTGGTCAATTGTGGGAGGAACTTTTGCTTGGCGGATGACTCATCCTACGCGCCTAACACTGACTTTTTTGGGAATGCTGGGAGTGTGTTTCATCATCTGTTTTGGTATTTTTCTGTTAGGAGGGTGGGTTCCTGTAGCAGCACCAGCTTTAGCATTAGTCGCCACTGGTGGCAGTATTGTATCAGCGGATAGATTTAATAAGTCTGGATATGGGAAAGTTATTACTGCTCAGATTAAACAAGTGTTTAAAGTTGAAATAGATCAAGCGAAAAAAGATGAGCAAGTAGCAGAAATTACTCAATCACAGTTTTTTAAAGACTTGCAGAAAAAGAAAGATCAATTTAAGGTTAGCAAAAAAGAAGTTTCTGCGAAAGACGTTTCCCTACCTGTAGAAATAACAGGGGGTTCGATTGAGTCTCAAAATGCTGAAAGTCAGCCAGATGATTACTTAGGTTTGTTAAAGCAAAAAGCTCAACAGCAAAAGGAAAAGCAACAGCAACGGGCGACTCTCACTGAATCTGACACGGACTCTCAGAATGTTGTTAATGTTGATGGGGGAAAGCATGATAGTGCGATCGAAACTGAATCTGAAAAGGACTCTCAAATTGCTGTTAATGTTGAGGATCAAAACAATGATAGTGCGATCGCAACTGAAGCTGATGGGGAGTTGAGCTATTTGCAAGCCAAGGCTAGAGAGATGCGATCGCGCAAATCCGCAAAAAAAACGATCGCAGATCAAAAAAATCAGGATTTAGGGGATTAGCAAAGAAGCTTGATCATCCGAGGACTTGTAACTTAATCTTAAAACTTCCTCTCGAAGGATCGCCAGAGATGTCACAGTGTTATGTGCCGCCCTGATCTCGCACTCAAAACTAAACCATGTCCAAAATTATTTCTGTCCACTCCTACCGCGGTGGAACTGGCAAATCAAACACGACAGCAAACCTGGCATCTATTGTGGCTAGCCAAGGAAATCGGGTTGCTATTGTAGACACTGATATTCAATCGCCTGGGATTCATGTATTGTTTGGTTTCAGTGAGAACAATATGGATCGCTGTCTTAATGATTACCTGTGGGGCCGATGTGCGATCGCCGATACGGCCTGCAATGTTAGTTCGCTGTTGCCCCAATTGGCTGACAAGGGCGAACTCTACCTGATCCCTTCGAGCATTAAAGCGGGAGAAATCGCGCGAGTTTTGCGGGAAGGCTATGATGTGGGGCTGCTGACGGATGGTTTTCAAGAATTGATCGAGGTTCTGAACTTAGACTACTTGTTTATCGACACGCACCCTGGTCTGAACGAAGAAACTCTGCTGAGTATTACTATCTCGGACATTCTGCTGCTGATCCTGCGTCCGGATCAGCAAGACTTTCAGGGAACGGCTGTGACGGTGGATGTCGCCCGCCAATTGGAAGTTCCCAAGATTTTGATGACTATCAACAAAGCCCCGGAATCGCTGGATTTTGATGATTTGAAGCAGCAAGTCGAGACGATTTATAAGATCCCAGTTGCAGGAGTTCTGCCCCACAGTGACAAAATGATGCTGCTGGCTAGCAAGGGGGTTTTTGCTCTGCATTACCCGAATGATCCTTTGACTAAGGTGGTGGAAGGGATTGCTCAACAAATTATGGCATGATCTGTTGGTGTTGAGGTTTCGGAGGCGATCGATATTTTTGAACCCTATGTCTGGGTTGTACGAGATGGCGGGCGCGATCGAACTTTTTGCGGAGAAGATTTGCTTGTTGAGTCTGAAGAATGGTAACAAAATAAGATACAAATAGATTATCGGGAAATTGGGTTTTAAACCCTGTCCTTTTAGGAGGGCTTTAATTTCTTAAATCCATTCCTAAAAATGCAGAACTTGTTTGTATTTGTAGTACACTAGAATAGTCAAGGTTAAATTCCTTTGCCATCGTGAAACAGTTAAGACACACTTTTAGGCATAAATTGTTGGACAAAGAGCGGTGAAAACTCTTAAAACAGCTAGAGAATCGACGCATTCTCTTTACCAGAAAACAAACAATGTAGTTGATTTGTTAAGTAGGGTAGGGCATACCCAAACTCTAGGTTCGTATCCTAGTAAGCTTTTGGAGATAGATCCTCTGGGGTAGTTGTGAGTTAGGCTCGTCAATTGGTACTTTTGTACGGTTGAAAGGTTTAAGAATTGCCGAAAGGACATGGCGCTTAAAGGTCAGTCGATGAATTAAGAATCCCCATACCTTGACTGCTGGGGAGTGTCAAGAGAATTTGTAAAAAAACTTTAGGAGGAGAACTCATGGATTTTGACCTGCGGATACTGATAGTATTAACACCCGTGTTGTTGGCTGGCGGCTGGGCCTTATTCAACGTAGGTGCTGCTGCTTTGACACAAGTTCAGAAATTGTTGAATAAGCAAGCTTGAACTTAGCTTGTTCACCGGTACTTTCAGAGCCGATTGTTTTTTAAGATACAAAAACAGTCGGCTACTTTGTGTATGTACTCGTAGCAGGGCGATCGGGTAATTTTTATAAAAAACATTCGGTAAGCGGAAAACTCAGAGTCTTTAGACCTTTCATGAAAGCGACGCGGGCGGTTTTAACCGCCGTAAGCCTTTCTTAATTCTTAACATTTTTGGCAGTGTAAAAAGGGCAAAAGCCCTTACACTAACCATAGTGGGATGGATACACAGGTGCAAACCTGAAAAGCAAATGCCTACCATATATTAAAGGTACGCGGGGACTCTCGCGTTACCAAGGGCTAAGACCCTTAAACGCTTGAGGAGCTTGTTGAAAGGCAAGGATAGCAGCCCACCATTTTTTGGTAAGAGGATTGCGCCCAGGAACCCTAGCAATAGGGATATTAAGAACGAAATTTCTTAAGAATCTCATTCGCTTCAGCGCTGAGAGTGTCAAGGCACAATATCAAATCCGGTAGCATCGGAATTGTTACCCACAGCCAGGACACGGCAGTGCCGTTTCCCTACCTTGATTTATTGTATACCGCAGTGCCACCAAAGGCCGTCATGACCAGTGACGAGCCGTTTTTGAAGCCCAGCACCATCGACAACATGCGCGACAACATCAAACCCATGAAAAAGGTGAAGGCCAGCAGCACGTAGACGCCGGTCGACGAATCCTTGGTCTTCTCGATCGCGAACATGAAACCGAAGGCGCCGGCCAGGAAGACCACCGCGCTCATCCCGGCACCCAGCGCCAAAGTGATGCCGGTACTCACGCCAACCCAGGCGCCCAGCACCGTGGGCACCATCGACAGCGCCAGCAGCCAGTAGGTGTTGCGCAGCACGCTGTTGCGGTCTGCGGCCAGCGAGCCTGAGCCGGCCAGGCCGGAAAAGGTTTGCAGGCGTTGTTCGTTCATGGAGTCTCCAGTAGTTGATGCGACAGCGACTCTGAGCCGCCTGCGCATTGTAAGTTCCATCGTTGGGCCCGACGGCACCAGAGCTACCTGGTAAAAGCCCGGGGTTTGCCGGCCTTCGGTGGTGCCGAGCGGACCGACCCCAGCCCTTGCCGAACGGCGCCTTGGGCACCGGCTCAGGCGACC
>JAYSVM010000161.1:0-4000 GCA_043718495.1 Oscillatoriales bacterium
AAACATTAACAATACTTTTGATTTTGCTTCCAGGTTGGATTTTAACCATTGCCCTTCAGTCTTTCCCTATTGCTAGATCAGTCCCGGTTTCAACTCAAAATGAGTGTATATCGCTGCAATCTTAGGTGGGGATTCCAACCAATGCAATTATAACATAAAGCATAGCTGAAAGGATGGGGCTTGTATCCCATTTTTTTGGTCACAGTTTCGACAGAGGAACTCCCAGCCATCCAGTAAAGTTTTGTTTCTGAATATAACTTGGTTGTTCCACCGGGACAATCTGATAACGACCAGGCCGTGGCGGGGCGAGAGTAACACGACAAGTCCGTAGTTCGTCTTGGTGAAAGACTGTCACCTCGATCGCATCCCCAGACCGATAATCTTTCAATCTCTCGCCCGCTTGCTCTGAATTTACCCGAAAACCGTCGATCGCCAGCAACTCGTCCCCAGCGTCAATTCCTGCCAACTGTGCAGGAGCTCCGATCTCAACAAATTTAACCATTTCCCGCCCATTTTCCACTCCCAAAGTCCAACCAAGGCTAGGAATTTCGCTAGTTTGATCGATCGCAATTTGCAGCCCAAAAGGTTCTAGATATTTGTCGTAAGGCAACTCATCAGTCCCGTCAACATAGCGCGCAAAAAAGTCACTCAAATCGATACCAGCGACAGACTCGATCGCACCTTGTAACTGTTCAGGAGTAAAACCAATTTCTGATGGCGATGAATTGATCCCAGTTATTGCATCACTTTCCGATTTGTTTGATCCATTGTTTTGAGCAGAATTAGCCTGACCAAATTGCTGCCACATCAAACGCATCACATCATCAAGTGATCGTTCATTGCCGTGTTTTTCCCGAATCAACAAATCCAGCAAAAACGAAACTAATTCCCCTTTTAGATAATAAGAAATTTGTGAATTATCGCTGTTCGCATCCCTGCGGTACAACTTAATCCAAGTATCCCAACTCGACTCGCTGGCCGATTGCACGTTCCGCCCAGGAGTTGTCTGCAATCGAGTAATTTCCTTACTCAAATTATGAAAGAAACCCTTAACACCGTAGAGACCTGAGCGAAAAGGAATCACTAAATCATAATAACTGGTTGTGCCTTCGGAGAACCACAAAGAAGGAGTATAACTTTCTTGTTCATAATCAAAGACTTCTAGAGATTTCGGTCGGATCCGCTTGACATTCCAGAGGTGAAAAAACTCATGAGCCACCAACTGAATAAAGCGATCATACTTATCCTTATTCCTAAAACCAAAACGCGGATAATTGAGAGTACAACTATCCTTATGTTCCAAACCCCCAAAACCAGAACCCGACAAATGTAGCAAAAACACATAGCGTTCGTAGGGCAAACCGCCGAACATTTGGGCCTCGACTTCGATCACCTTCTGGATATCTCGAATCACCGATTCTGGTTCTAAATTACCTTTCCCCCAAACAACTAGCTGGTGGGTTTTTTCCATTACTTTAAAATCGTACACATCGTGACAGCCAATCTCAAAAGGACTATCTACGAGAGTGTCAAAATCCGCAGCAGCAAAAGTATTTTCTTGCCCGCAGACTGCTGGTAAAGTAGTAACAATCCGCCATTCCGGTCGTGGCGGCACAATTTTTATGGTGTAACAGCTACGCTCAAATCCCGGCACAAAAAAGCACATAGCTGCCGGATTGAAATAACCGTGAGTCGAATCTAAATGATTAGTTCGCACTGTCAGTTCGTTAGCAAAAATTCGGTAGTTAACCGTTATATCCGAAACTGAATCAGTCTCGATTTGCCAGTGATTTTTGCTAATTTTGCACCAAGATAAAGATCGATCGCCCACGGTAGTCGATCGAAAATCTTGCAGGTGTTTGGCATACTCTCGAACTAAGTAAGAACCGGGAGTCCAGACGGGCATTTTTAAATCCATCACGGACTCTGACCAACCTTGCACGCGCAAAGTCACTTCAAATAGGTGAGATTCAGGATTGGGCATCGCCACCGAATATTCAATTGTCGGTGCTGTTAGTTGCGTTGGCAGATTCGTGGCAACAGACGAGGGATCAAAAGAGGTGACATCAATCATTGACTTGCTAAATTAATCAAGTGTTTGAGGTTGATCAAATGAATAGTTTGGCGTTCTGGATCGATATTGATCCAACCTTTGCTATCCAGTTTCTCCATAATTTTGCTGGTTTCATCTAGGGTAATACCTGTGACATCAGCTAAATCTTGATGAGGGATATTAAATATATCTTTGCCCTGTGCAGTTTTCTGACCGTAGTTTTCTCCCAGCTCAACTAAAGTATTTGCTAGTTTAACTGCTGGCTGGCGGCTTCCTAGTTGAGAGCGGAGATTTGTTTGGCGCAGTCGCCGTACCATCAATTGCAGCATTCGGTGGTGCAATTGCGGATCTTTGAACAGAGTTTGGATGAATCGCTGGGCGGTAACGCTGATCAGGCGCACGGGTGATAGAGCAAGCACGTCATTCGATCGCGGAGATTCGTCAAGAATCGCCATTTCGCCGAAGAATGCACCCCTACCCAAAATAGCCATCGATACGGCTCGATCGCCAGACAGGTGTCGCACTTTGACCCACCCGGACACTACAAAGTAAATAGCGTTACCCCAAGAATCCTCCATCAAAACGGCTCTGCCTGCGGGATACTCGTGTTTGACGGCATTTGATAGTAGCCCTCCCAAGGTTTCTGGGTTAGCACCCTTAAACAGGGGGAAAAGCTCACTGAAAGCTTCTGTCTTCATGCAAATTGGCTGAGGTGGGAAATATGATTAGGCGATAGCAAACAGCTAGGGAACGATCGCTGCTTGAGAAAAAAAACCATTTATTGTTCCTCTAATTGATGATAAGGGCGCTGAGGCGCGGTTCACGCAAAATCCACAGATTCTTTCGCACGCAACTGGTTGACACCCTCTACTGCTGTACGAATTTTCGCCAACAGAGATTCTATGTACTCCGGCTGACCGATCGCGATCGTCTGAGAGTGGGCCAGAGTATCCGGATCGAGGGCATCGGGTGTCCACTTCAGAGGTTGACCTTGCAAGTCGCAGCAGACTAATCCGGCGGCTTTTGCTAGGGCTAGAGGGCCTACGGTATCCCACACTTTGACTCTACCGTTGAAGTAGAGGTACAAATCGGCTCGACCGCTGATGACTTCGAGAACTTTCAAGCCAAAGCTACCGAGGGAATAAAACTCGATACCCGGTATCATTTGAGCGATCGCCGAACCATAGTTTTTTTGATCTTTGTCTCCCAAAATTATTTTACAACCATCTGCTAACGGAACTGAGGGCTTGTGAATGGCGATCGCAGAAGGCTTCGAGTCTCCAACAGTTTGGAACAATCCCCAATCTTTCCCCCCAAAATACATTTGGTCAAAAGCCGGGGCATAGATCCAGCCTGCGATCGGTTCCCCATCTTGCAGCAGTCCTACCATCACCGCGTAGTGGAGTTTTCCCTGAATAAATTCTGCGGTGCCGTCAATGGGGTCAATGCACCAAAGCCGTCGGTAATTACCGAGGTACGCTGCTCTAGAGGCGACATTTTCCTCAGTAATTATACCGTCATCAGGAAACAAGGCAGAAAATGCTGTTAATAGTTGTTGGTCTAGGAGGCGATCGATACTCGTCACATAGTCATCGGGGCCTTTCTCGGAAACTTCAAAGGGTTGTGCTGCAAGTTTTTGGGCTTGTTGGCCACACTCTCGTATGGTCGATCGAATTTTTTGGTCTTGGTCAGGAGAAATATACATGATATCCAGTCCAGTTGAGTGCTCATCAGAAAGGTGCGTGGAAACCCCGTCGTTTTAGGACGGCTTTATATTAAACTATGATTTGGTCAATGACCCACCCGCGACGATGGATTCAGACAGCTCGGGCGGGCGAAGTCCAGTACAACTGGCGGCGCAGACAAATCGGTAGACCGGGAAAAGAGGATAGGGCAATGGTAAACATCCCTGGAATCAAAACAACAGATAAGAATTCCTTTTAGGTA
>JAYSVM010000162.1:0-12626 GCA_043718495.1 Oscillatoriales bacterium
GTAGGGAAACGGCACTGCCGTGTCCTCTATATTATTCCGATTCTACCGAAAAATATCTGACGTTGTTAATAGCAAATAGAAAGAGTTAATATCAAATCCGGTCATCGAATGGCAATCAAGTTTGTAGTAAGGACTAAAGTTCTCTCTTAAAGCTTTTAGTTACTAAGGACTTAAGTCGTTACTACAAACAAATTTTTCTGTTAGATACCCGACTGCTTAAAGAAGTCGGGTATCTGGGTATTATGGGAGATTATTTGTTGATTTTCTGTGCTTTGGCGTGCTGTTGCAAGCGCGAGAATACGTTGTAGGCATCGGGGCCGGGAGTGTCGTGTTCCATAGCGCCGTCAATGGGGCCTTCTATGGCTTTCCATGCAGGAATTCCGCCTTTGAGTTCGGCTACTTTTGTAAAGCCTGTTGCGCGGAGAAGGCCCGCTGCTTCGGCTGTTTGTTCGTCGGTTTCGCCGTAGATGTAGACGTCGCGGACGGTTTCTAGGCTGGATTTTGCTGCTTCTACTAATTCGTTGATCGGCATTGGTAGGGCGCCGGTAATGTGGCTTTTATCGAAGCTTTCACGATCGCGCACATCGACGATCGTCAATCCGGGTTCGCCCCAATCTAAACGGGATTTGAGGTCGTGGCTGGAGGCTTGGGCTTTTAAACCAGGAGGTGTGGGGGTAAGATCTGGTAGTTTTTCTTTGATGTCGGCAATTTGGTCGGGAATGGTTTTCATAGGAATCAGCAACTCATTACTTTGTTGGTTAATGTAACGAAATATTTTGCTTCAATGCGTCTTTCTAAAGGATGAATCGGGCATTGAACTAAAGTCGCACTTAAGCTGGTTTGCTGGTTTTTGCCTAAAGTTGCGATCGCTCTTATTTGCTGCGGGGTAATTATTAGTGCGATTCTCAGAGAACATATTATATCAAAAAACAACTTTTTAGTCAATCATATTTTTTTTTGATATTTGAGATATTTTTTAGCAGGATTTCTGATAAAATTCGATGTTAATAGTTGGTATTTGAAGGTATGAATATGTCTAAAAAAGCTGAAATTGCGTTGACTGCCGCAGAGCAATTGCTGTGGGATGCGAAGGCAAAAGTTAGGGTTCTGTTGAATTTGTGGAGTGAAGGAGAAGGGAAAAGTAAGGTTAATCAAGGGAAGTTGACTAAGCTAATTGCGAGAACTAATGAGAATAAAAAGACTTATGAGGGGGTTTTGAAGGAACTGGAGGAAGCTGGGGCGATCGTCTATTTGCGGGAAAAAGGACGGACTCAGGTGGAATTGACGGCGAAGGGGAAAGAGGTTTTAGCGGCAGGTTTGAAAAGTCAGGATTCTTTGTTTGAGTTTGATGGTTCTCAAATGGGTGCTCGGCTGGGAAATGCTCTGTTGAAATGGATGCGGCATGAGGATGGTGCGACGGGTGTTGGTGATCAGAAGGGGAAAGGGGATGTAGGGGCGATCGCATCCTATGAAGAATTTAAGTCTGTGGCGTTGGATGTATACGACAGCTTGAATCGAGATTATAACTTAGACGATTTAGTGCCAATTTATCGGATGCGGCGGGCGATCAGGGAAATGGTAGGGCGATCGCAATTCAATGAGTGGCTGTTGGAAATGCAGGCTAATGACATTTTCCAGCTAATCGGGGGTGAAATGACAGATATTACGATCGATAAAGCTGAAGATTCCATAAAAACTGCACTTGGTGCACTTCGTTACTACGCCAAACGTCTAAGTTCTAAAAATTGATCTAAATCCTTTTGTAAATTCGTTAACCTCACACAAAAAGCTATGACGACTCCTCCTGTTTCCTCCCTAGAAGACCTTAACGCCGCTCTTTTAAGTCAAAATCCATTTGCTAAACCTCCTTTTCTCAATGCGAGCGATGTTTGGGGCCAGGAATTCTGCGATGTGGAAACAATAAATGCCCACGCCTCTGATGCTGTATTTCATGCACTCGCTCAAATTCGTGCTGCTCAATACCCGACAACTTCGATCGCGATAACTGCTCAGGATGGCACCGGCAAAACTCACATTATTAGCCGCATCCGCCATCGCCTACAAGAGCATGGCGGGGGATTGTTTGTCTACGCTAATAAATACGGTAACATCGGTCAAATTAAGCAAGGATTTCAGCGAATATTGGCTGAGAGCCTGGGAAGGATTGGCAGAGACGGGGTGAGGCAGTGGCAAGAACTAGCAACGGCAATGGCTAACAATGCTTTACAGATTGCTCAATCAAACGCTAAAGTTTTTTCTCCTCAAGAATTTCTGGAAAAATTTAAGGCAGGCACGCCAAGGCAAGTAAAGAAGTGGGTTAAGGAACTAACAAAAGCATTTCTGCAAGCCAAAAGTGTTAACGATCCTGATATTGTCAAGGCAATTTTCTGGACACTCTCCGAGGAGCAATCACTTTATGCAATAAAATGGTTGGAAGGTCAAGAGCTTGCTCAATACAAAGCTAATGAATTGGAATTACCGAGTCAATGTCAATCTTTTGAGGCGGTTCTGCAAATCTTAGATTTGATTAGTCAGTACAACGAACTTGTCATTTGTTTTGATGAGTTAGACACGCCTGGTGCTTACGACGATATTAGTGGCTTACACATCAGCCAAATCGTTGCTAGCTTAATCAAAGATTTGTTCCAAAATCTCAACCGGGGTTTGATACTGAGTGTAATGATGCCTGCTCAATGGAGCAATAAAGTAAAGCAGTTACCTGGTGGAGTGTTCACTAAGGTTTCTGCTCAGGGAAATCCGATTGACTTGAAATATATGGATTCAGAATCAATTGTTAACTTAGTTAGCTTTTGGTTAGACAAATATTATCAACTGCATAACTTAATTCCTCCTGAGTCAATTTATCCATTCACTCAAATTCAACTCAGCGAGCTTGGCAAAGAAAAACCCACTGTTAGAGAGGTTTTGAAGTGGTGCAAAGATCATTGCAATCCTTCTGTTTTGAATAGCAGTGAAAACAATCAAGATGCAGATATTTCTAATCCTGTTGAACTTGCTTTCATCAAAGAGCTAGAGGAAGACGTAATAAATTCTTTAGAAGATAATTATCTACTGGCTGATGCTATTTTATTTGGATTTCAGAGTTTGATTGGTCAGACGGTGGAAAGGGTAACAGTTCAGTCAGCCACAGATAAAGTCAAGAAACGTGGAGGTAAGGATGATTACATCAATTTCAAGGTAATTGTCAAAGACAACGGAATAGATATAACAATTGGAGTAGCAGTGCTTCAGTATGCTGGTGGCAAAGGGTTAGGAGCGGGTTTAAAAAGGTTAAATGATTACCAAACTTTTAATTTGACTCGCGGTTGTTTGATTCGTTCTCAGAGCAAAAAAATTACTTCATACCTTGAACAAAAGTATCTTATACCGCTCATCAAACAGCAAGGTGGAGAATATGTCGAACTGAAAGAAGATGAAATTAAACCGCTGTTAGCTATTCGGGCTGTTCATCAGAAGCGCGAAGTAGATTATGGGGTGAGTGAAGAGCAAATTTTCAATTTTATTGCAGAAAAAGGTGCCCAGAAAATGCTAGGGACTAGCAACCCATTGCTGAAAGAGATTCTGAGCGATCCGTCCTATCAGGTTCCTACAGATTTGATTGAAGATGAACCCGTAACTGTAGCCGAGTCTATTATAGATGATCTATCTGATTCAGAAGAATTAGATAAGTCGTGCGAGAATTTACTCAGCGAGTTTAATTAAGGCTTCAAAAACTATCCACTTCATATTGTCACAAATACTCTGATGTCGCTAGTCAACATTGACAAAGCTATCCGTTTGCCTGCCCCAGACGTAGAAGCTTTAATCCAAGGGCGAATGATTGCAGCCATAGTTTGGCGAACGTTTAATCCGGGAGAACAATATGCACTTTATCCAGCCGATAATTCTAATATGCCCTTGATGAAACCTAAGCAAATGAGCTTGTTTTCAGAGTCAGGGCAATTAGAACTACCCCTGGTAGTTTTAGATAAAGTTTCGATCAAAGCTTGGGCTAGGTGCGAATTGTGCAAAATGGAGAATGAACCTGAATCATTAGAGGCTTTGTCGCGATTAACAGTGTGGAAAACAGAGGCATTACAGCAAATTCTCCAGCAGCGTCCTTTTATTTTTGTAGCTTACCTGCGGGTTTATCTGCTACCTCAGCCGTTTGAAATGCCAGTGCAATCTAGTGGCAATTTTGTATCCTTGCCAAAATCCCTAAATGTTACTGATTCAACGCCTGTGTTGAGCGACTCTATCTTTGCTAAACGCCGTCAACAACTGGAAAGACTAGAGCCGCCAGAACATCCAGAATTAGAAGAGTTGCAAAGTGCATTAGTGGATTTATCAAAAACCAACCCAAAAGCCAAACAACTAGACGCAGAAATCAAAATATTTCTGGGATGGTCAGAAAACTCACTAACATCAAAACCCGATCCTGATTTAGATTGGATTAAAACGATCGCAGCTTTGGGAAATCGCAGCATAGAACTAGAAGAAAAAAAAAGCAACTATCAAGCAGGCACCGATTTTGAGAATATCACACGTCAAAGCCTTGAATTCTTAGGATTCAAGATTGAGAATGCCTACAAAGGCGGTGCAGGTGGCTTAGATTTATTTTGCTCCAAACCCTATCCCTTAGTTGGTGAGTGTAAGGCGGGTAGACTTATCCCCAGTCGAACTGCTGAGGAATTGATTAAACTGGGAGGAATGCACTTAAGTCGGGATAAATTTTTAGAATCTACCAAGTTAGTGATTGGCCCTGGCAATCCTTCGGTGGATATGTTGAAAGCAGCACAAGAATGGAAAGTTAGTATTATCAATGCCATGACTTTACAGAAGCTAGTTGAGTTAAAAGCTAAATATCCAGGTGCTGTCAACTTAGTTGAACTCAAGCCCTATCTAGAAATGGGGCGGCAAATTGACGACAGAATTAAGGATTATATTGAGAAAGTTGAAAGAGAAATTAGGCTGCGATCGCAAATCATACAAGCAGTGAAACAACTTTGCTCAGATAGCGACTTTACCACGGTTGTTGAGATTAAAGTTCAATACAATGCTAGATTTGCCGCCACTGATTCTAAGCTGACAAACGAATCAGTAAAGGATTTGACTATAGAACTTTCTTCACCGCTGACTGGTTACTTAGGGCGAATTAAAGGAGAAAATTGGCAAAGCGATCGCTTTTATTTCCTGCGCGACTTACTGCTAGATGATTGAGGTAGAATTAAGACGATCGCCACTATTTCAATCCCTTAAACAGTATCAGGATCTACTCCCAATTCCCGCAACTTAGCCGCCAATTTTTCAGCGAGTTGACTTTGCTGCTCAGCGCGTTGACGTTCGATTACAACTTGTTGCTGTGATTCCTGCAACTGAGCTCGTTCTGCCTTAATTAACTCCTCTATCAATGGCGGGTTTAGTATTTCATCCACCGATAAAACCAGATCGGGAAATACTACAGACACAATTTCGTCACCAGGCAAGAAATCTGTATAGGTGTAACCATCTTCACCTTCAATCAATGCAAAAAGCCGGATTTTTTGCTTACCATTTTTAGGGTCAACAATGCAATACTCTGGTACATTCGCTAATTCGTACTCTCCCCGTTTGATCACGTAATCTGCCCGCCGATTTTCGCTGACTACTTCTATCACTAATAATGGCTTTTCATCAAAATCGAGGATACCTGCACCGGATCTAGCAGCAGCTTGTTCCAAAAGACTTTGAGTGCAGACGACTACATCAGGAATTCGAGACTTATTTTCATCTGTTCTCACTCCCAGACCAGTTTTTACTACTAAGTCGAGATTGTGAGCAGCTAGGTAACGCTGGATTTTGTAAACTAAATATTCGCAAATTTTGATGTGTAAAATTGTGGCTGTTGGCATCGGGATTAATTTGCCTTTGTACAGTTCGTATTGTATATCAGAATCTTCTTGATAAACTCGGTATTCTTCAAAGGTTAAAGTCGGAGAAGTATCTGTTTGCTTTTCTTCTAAAACTGGGGTGATTGATTGAGACATAGGTTTTCGTATGAGTTTATCTTGATACAGTTCCTATTGTAGATCGGATTACCATTTGGGCGATCGCACCCTTCCCAGGCTTCAAATGGGCGTGAAGCGCAGCTATCCCGCTCTTAATCGCCCATTTTTAACTCCAACAGCAACCTAAAAAGAAGAGCTAGCTCTCATCTACTTTGCATATTGTAATTATTTAAAAAAGCTATCATTCGTTACCCTGCATTTTTCCTGCTCCCCGTCTGTTTAACAGCAATACTTAAATGCGTATAAGCTTATCTGCACTTAACCAAAAGTTTTGTTACAATAGGTGAGGTGTTACAAAACGTAACTTATGCTAGTTTCTATTCTAATAATTGATGTTGCCCTAGTTGCGTGGTCTTTGCATTTAATGCAGGAGGCGATCGCACAACGGGAATTTTCACTAATGCTAGCCGGCACCCTAGTCGCCGTCTCAGCCGCGGCTCTGGTAGTCGTCTACTTCCTGATGGGGTCTTGCCTGAGTCATTTAAGCGAAATTTCGCAACATACTTACTAAATCATAGTAGAGATGGAAAATTGCGGTTAAGCAAGGAGCCGTTTTTTGACAAAAAACCGAAAGCCTTTCCAGTCAACGATTAGGAATTAATTTTGCAAAAAAGCTTGACAAATATCGGTAAGTTAAGGCATGATAAAAAGCGCGAAACAAAAGGGGAATTAGCTCAGTTGGTAGAGCACTACGATGGCATTGTAGGGGTCAGCGGTTCGAGCCCGCTATTCTCCATTACACGAGGGTAAAGGCTAGTGGACATACTCACCGCACCTAAAGGTGCGGTGAGTATGTCAATTTATTAATTAAATTCCCACTAATTCATTGTCGAAAATGTACTAATCAAGTTTTCAGCATATATAGCAACTGCCAAGACTGTTAGGACACTTCGACGAAGTTCATCCTGAGCGTAGTCGAAGGGCTCAGGGCACCGCACTTCTGGTCACTGAGCGGAGTCGAAGTGGACATTTCGACCCTTCGACTACGCTCAGGGCGACGCTCCGCTCAATGACCAAAGCACCTTGGCGACTGCTATATGATATTAATTCTGGTTACACCGGAATGATACTAGAGGAGACGGCAGTGCCGTGTCCTAATTTCGGCTACTAATAATTCCGATGCTACCGGATTTGAGATGAATTAGGCAATCGCACAAAAAAAAGCCCTGCGATAGGCAGGGCTAACTTTAAACTTGAGAGTTCTTGGCAGAAAAAGTATTACTTATTCTGCCTCCTAGAACCTGTTCCTAGAAGCTGAAAGTAGTTCTGAGAGTACCAATGATGACATCATCATTACCCTTATCTTGATTAGGGTTAGTAATCCAAACTACCCCAGGAGTCACAGAAATGTTATCTGTGAGCTGGTACTTGTAGAAGCCTTCAATGTGCCACGAAGTATCATTTCTGAAGCTTCCCAAATTACCGGCAGCCTCAAGTTTATCCAAGTAAGGCTCACGACCTACCACAAAGCCCAACAAGTTGCCTTCTTTCCCTAAATCGGGTAAAGCCAAAGTAACTGCGTAGTTCCAAATTCTCGCATCGCCAATCCCGATGACACGAGCATTTGTCAAACCAGCCCAGCCCCCAACGATAAACCGAGGATTCAGTCGGAACGAAGCCTGAGCGCCGTAGGAGTTGCTGACAACTTTACGACTGCGGAAGCCTGCAAAGCCCTCACTCAAGCCGTTAATGGAGTTTGCCACGCCGGTACCGGTGAAACCGCCCAGTTTGCCTGAGCCATTCCCTAAACCATTGTCAAACCCAAAGTTACCTCTGCTAAAGTAACCGTGGTTATAATTCAAACCAACTTGCAAGTTGCGTCCGGGGGTAAAAGTCAACTGCCCCATCGCTGCGTAGTCGCCGTTGAACAAACCCGCGCCTTTAGTTGGATTAGCTGCATTTGAAGCCAAGTAACCGAAGGAAAGAGAAGTTGGGCCGAACACGCCACCCAGCAATCCCCTGCCACCAAAAGCATAATCAAACCCAATACCCGCGCCGCCACCTAGGCGATAAATCGGGTTGCGTTGTCCAAAGGTGCTCAAAGCTCCGTTACCACCGTCAAAGTCTTCAAAATATGGGTTGACAGTCGGTATGATATCGTCCCAAACGCCACCGTTCGCTGAAATGGTAACGTTCGTCCGCGCGCTGAGGGGAAACTTGTACAGCAAGCTGTCGAGAGCAAAAACGTTGTCTGTTCTGTTGACTACGTTCCAAGTTTGAGTACCTTCGCTGGTAGCCCCAAAGTTAAAGTTTCGACCGTTGCCGACTTGCAGTCTGGTCAGCAATAAGTCTCTGCCAGTGAAGCTAGTGTTTAGATTGAGACGTACTCGTTGTTGGAAGACAGCTTCGTTTTCGTTGCTACCGATTCTTTTGCGGTCTCTGCCAAAAAAGCCTGCACTGCCACCAAAGTCGTCGCTGAGGGCGAAAATTGCTTCCCCTGTCAGCTTGGTAGTGGTGGAGAATTGGTTGGCTTCGAGTTCGGATGTGCGAGCTTCCAAGCTATCTACTCGACCGCGCAGGGTTGCTAGTTCCGCTGCAAATTCTTCTTGGAGTCGTTGCAAGGCTGCCAAGTCTTGCTTGGTTGCTAAGTTGGTTGTACCTGCTCTGATTAGTTCGTTAACTTTATCTAAACAAGCGTTTAAACCAGCGGCAAATTCGTAGCGGGTCATGGCTCGGTTGCCACGGAAAGTGCCGTCAGGGTACCCGGCGATACAGCCGTAGCGCTCGACGAGGGATTGCAGTGCTTGGAATGCCCAGTCTGTGGGGCGCACGTCGGAAAGTTGAGAAACTGAGGTCACTTGACCTTGAGTTTCACTTTCGGCTGCTCCTTCGGTGCTGTACTGGCTGAGCTGTTCTAGTGTAGCGCTGGGGTTTTGAGTTGCTGGTGCGGTGGTTTGGGCCACTGATTCAGCGGGTTTGGGCAAACTTGGTTGTGCCGACTCTGCTACTACTGCGGGAACAGTTGTTTCTGGTTGAGCCACAACTGCCGGAGTTGCTTGTTGCTGAACGACGGTGGGTTCAACTGCTGCTAAAGATTCACTGTTCGGTTCTGATGCTTTTTCTGTAGCTGTGTTGACTGCGATCGCATTATCAGTTGCAGCCTTGGCATCAGTGGCTGCATTTGCTGACTGAATTTCGCTGGCTGGAACTTGGGAAATTGCTTCGATTGTCTGGGCTGTGGTTCCTTCTGGAACGGCTGCTAAAGCATTGAGCTTCGCTTCGGATATTTCGGCGATTGCAGTTTTTGCAATTTGAGGCTTGGTAGCCTCAGCAGCGGGTTGAGCGTCTGCTGCGATCGCGCTCGAAGCAACTACTAGGGTAGCTCCTAAGACTGCTGGACTGATCAGTAGATAATTCCACAAAAATTTTGACATATTCATTCTCCTCCTCACACCGATGACAAAGAAACTTTTCTAGTATTCTATGTGGTCAGTATTTGCCACAGTAGTCTACTTTAAAACGAGACCAAAATTTTGACTTTTTCTCTGATTTTTTTCCTGATGACTGATTTTATTGATTTGACATACTCACCGCCCTAAAAGTGCGGTGATTCTTGACGCTTCATTGGGTTCTGCTACCGAAGTAGTCTTACAATCCCTCAGCGCCCATTTAGAGTCGTGGCAATGCCCTATCCCGACTTTGAAATGTTCAGCAAGCAACAGCTAGTATATTTACTTTTTAGCACTGCTTGCCCAAATCGTCTAGACCAATTCGACTGAATTCACATCCAAATTGTGTCCGAGGACGCTGAAGACTTGACGGTGCTCGAACAGTTCTAACAAATCGCTATTGATTTTGTTGTGAGCGGCTTCTTGTCGTAAAATTTTCATAGCGGCATCTATACGCAGAGCGCGCTTGTAGGGGCGATCGCCCGCTGTCAAGGCATCGTAAATATCTGCGATCGTCATTATTTGAGCTTGAATTGGAATTTCTGACTGCTTTAGACCTTGCGGATAACCTGTACCGTCGAGTTTTTCATGATGTCCGTAGGCAATGTCGGGAACATTTTTCAAATCTTTTGTCCAAGGAATTTGCTTCAGAAACTCATAGGTGTGAGTTACATGAGACTCTATGACTGCTCGTTCTTCCAGTGTCAGGCTGCCCCTTGACACCATCAATTGTAATATTTCATCTTGGGTGAGCAGGGGTTTAATTGCGCCGTCTATATCTCTGTAGGTTTGTCGAGAAAGTTCTCGGAGTTGAGCGAGGGGTTCCTCTGCCAAAATGTGAGGCTCGTTGGCCTCTAGCAGCACTTCCCAGTATTCTGCTAATCTGGTTTTTGTATCTGCCAACTTACTGTCTAGCTGTTCTATTTCGTGACATTGAGCGCATCCTGGTTCTTCAGTAGGATGTTTGCGGTAAGCTGAATGCTCAAGCAAGTATCTATATTTAGACTGGACGCATTCCATTTCCATCGTCCGCTGAGCTAAGGCAAAACGGTGGCGAATGATTTCTAGCTGTGAGGGGTAGAGCTTTTTTTGCTTGGTTAAAATTGCTTCTGGAACTCCGATTTTGCCAAAATCGTGCAGCAGGGCGGCGTAGCGAATTTCTTGAATTTGGCGAGTATTGAAGTAAATAGGGCGAAGCCATCCCTTGCTAGTGATGTTTACTTCTTCTGACAAGCGCACAGTGAGGGCTGCTACTCGCTCTGAGTGGCCGTAGGTACAGGGGTCTCTGGCTTCTATGACTTGCACCGATGCCTTGACAAAGCCTTCAAACAAGTGTTCTATGCTTTCTTGGAGTTGATTGCGCTCGATCGAGATTGCGGCTTGAGAAGCGAGCGATCGAACTATCCTTTCCTCCCACTCCGAATAATGCTGCGTCGATTCCCAGGCATTTTCGGCTGTCAGCACTGTCTCTGCCCGGGTTTTGCGGTTGATCAGTTGCAATACACCAATTGTCTCCCCCTGTCGGTTTTGCATTGGTAGCACCATGACAGAGCAAGTTCGGTAATTGATATCTCTGTCAAAACTGGTATCTAGCTGGTATGACACTCCTGGTGGCAAATTGTAAGCATCCGACAGGTTCAAACTTTGACCTGTAATTGCCACGTAGCCCGCTAAACTTTTATCTGTTAGCGGTAGGGCAAATTCCTTAAATGAGAGTCCTGGTTTAGAAGCGTTTTGGGCAACCTTAAACAGCAGTTTAGATGTTTCATCGCTGTGATTTACTAGATAAACACTGCCAGCATCGCTGTAAGTAATTTCCCGACTTTTGGATAAAATTAAGTTTAATAAATCGCCTAAATCTTGCGCGCTGGAAAGAGCAGCACCAATATCCAGAAGCTTTTCTATCAGCTCAGTTCTTTCAGCAGATTCGTTCAAGAGCTCTGGCTTTTCAAATACGATCATGGTCGGAGGATGGCGCATACCCTTTTGTACATTGGACTTTTTGCATCTCGACTTTCTCAAACCTGATTCTAACCCAGAGTCTATGTTTTGTTGGCGAAATTTCTGCTCTTAGGACTGTCACTAGATGCACCGCCTGCTTTCTGGTAAACGAGAACGCTTTTAATTTAGCTGAGAAATTTGTTGAGCTAGAGCAAAGTCTTTCTCAGTTAAGCCTCCGGCATCGTGAGTTGTCAAGTTAACTGTTACTTTGTTATAGGAAATTTCTATGTCTGGATGATGTGCGGCGGCTTCTGAGGGTTCGACCAACTTATTCACAAAGGCGATCGCTGCGATAAAATCTTGAAATTTCCGGGTACAACGGAGTTGATTGCCTTCAACCGTCCAACCTGACAATTGACTGAAGCGCGTTTGAATCTCAGTATCGCTCAGTAGTGAAGCCATAATTTTTTTAATTTGGAATACAGCAAAAGAAATTTAACTGCCGATCGGTCTAAAATCAAACCAAAAACTATCCGCTCTCACCAGTAGTGTTTTAGCTCAAGTTTTAACACTCAAACTGTAACACTATTTGGGGTGAGAGCGGTCTAGCGGATCTTCAGATTAGAACCTGACTGCCGGGAGATTCCCTAGCTCAGCCTGGTTTCCGAGGAAAGTCGCTTCCGATTGAGAACGACGGCTGACTGCTAGTGAGCGGCCCCGGCGCACAGCCGGTAGTTTCCAATCTGACGACCCATGGGTTTACTACTTTCTATCATGAGCATCACCTCCAGGTTTTACTAAATGGTTTATATTTGAACGCACTTCATCTAAATCAAAGATTCAGTATGAAGATTTGTGTGCTACCAATTGGCAGCATTACCAGAAGAACTTGCGTTCTGAGTATCATTCCGGTTATGCACAGTTACCAGAATAACATAAGAAATCAAAAGTGGACGAATAAAGTTAAAAATAAAGTCGGGGATTTAATTGCACGTTCATCCCGATCGCACAAAAAGCTCCTGTCAACAGACAGGAGCTTTTGCAGCTTTCAAATAGCTGAATTTTCTAGCTTTCGCGATGCTTACAGAGCATTACCACGAGGCAGAACTTCTTCTGGGAAGATAAAGTTTTCGTGTGGTTGGTCACTTGGGGCCATCCAAGCACGAATACCTTCGTTGAGCAGAATATTCTTAGTGTAGAACGTTTCAAACTCAGGATCTTCTGCTGCACGCAATTCTTGTGATACGAA
>JAYSVM010000163.1:0-12615 GCA_043718495.1 Oscillatoriales bacterium
TCTGTTTCCATGACATAGGCAGGGCTGGTGACATCCCAGGCTGTATATCCACGTGCGGCGGCGGTGGAACGGATGCCACCGTTGGGGAATGACGAGCCATCGGGTTCGCCTTGTACGAGAACTTTGCCAGCAAATTCTGAAATGACTGAGCCGTCGCCTTGGACGGAGATGAAACCGTCGTGCTTTTCGGCGGTGCCGTTGGTGAGTGGATAGAATACGTGGGCGTAGTACAGCGCTCCTTTGGAAATAGCCCAATCTTTCATGGCTACTGCAACTACATCTGCTACGGAATCATCGAGTTTTTTTCCAGTTTGAACTGTATTTTTTACTGATTTAAAAATACTTTTGGGCAGACTTTCTTGCATCTTGCTCAGACTAAACACGTCTGTTGCCCACATATCTTCTAGTCGCTTGGGAGGCCGGGCAGGCATCAGTTGGCGGTTGACGATTTGAGAAATTGCTTGAACGCGAGATTCGTTTCCACTCATGGTTATTTCTGTTGTTGATTAGGGGAGGATTTGTTTTGAAAAGATACGGCTTAGGAAGAGCCGGTTTTTAGTGAGGAGGTTTGTCCTCTGTCTTGTTTTCTAATAAGGACTTTAGTCTTTACTAGAAACAAATTTTATTAGGGTAATTGAAGCGAGTTACGATCGCATTACCAGTATATTGACGACAATCCAGTTTGAAATTCGGTTGGATTTCGGTTATTAGCAAACTGTCTCAAATTTTGTAGATGACAAGAGCGTGTACTAAATTTGAGTCAATATTATAGATGTCAACATTGCACAGATTTAGTACCGAATCTTTACCCTGGAGAAGCTGAAAAGTTTTGTGCCGATCGCGACTTTTCTGAATTCAGGTCAAAACTACTTGGAGTTTCTCACTGCGATCGCACAATCAGATTCTACTAAATAACACATTTACGTGAATTTTGGCAGAATTATCGAAAGTGCACAATCTACACTCGGAAAGTGTAAACAATCATTAATTAAATAAATGTATCCTAAGCTACAGAATCTATTTTTTTGATACCTCTGATACAGCCGTTTGGGCGGGATGTTTGATACTGGGTGGGCTTGCTAGACTGTGGCGTTGAGGGCTGGTAGGAAGGGAATATCTGTGACACCTGAGCCGTAGCCAAGTTGTTTAATCAGTGTTGTAACTTGTCCTCGATGGTGAGTTTGATGATTGAACATATGTGTCACCAAAACCCAAGTCGGTAACACGCGGTGTTTACCGTCTACAATACTGGTGTATTCAAACGGTTGATTCAACCAGTCAGAATCGAGATTAATAGACCATTCTAGAATTTCGCGATCGCATTTTTCTCGTTCTGCTTTCAAAGCATTAAAATCAGCGTACAACTCCTGTCCAATTACTATTCCTGACAATGGGCTACCAATGAAACGCCCCATCCATGCTTTGTCACCATACAGTAAGTGATTTAAAGTCCCATGAATCGATTTAAAGAAGGCACCCAGATCTTGTTTGCGCTGTTCATCAGGAATTGCTTCGCAAACCGAATAGATATTCTGGTTCATCCAGCCATTGTACTCGGCCATTAATTGGTAGTAAGTGCGATCGTACATTTTCAGAACTTAATCATCGAGTTGGAAAAACTTAATTATACAACTACTTCAAGAGTTAGTTGTAGGGTGCGTATCGATCAATCCCCGTAGGGACACGGCAATGCCGTGTCCCTACTACACTGCGTAAACCTCAAATACGCTGTATTTGCAACAACGGGATGCTCCCATATCAGATCAATCTCACAGATACAGATGCTCCAGTTAGTTTCACCTTTGAATTGAAAATAACTGTTGTCGAACCAGTCGTTTATAAACGTCCAATCCTAACTTCTTAGCTCTGATATCCTCGGTTAACTTTTTAATCGGGAGTTTGTGAGTATTCTGCTGCTCTACAATCGCCCACTCGTTTTTGCGATAGATTGCTTCCCCTTCTTTTCTTGCTTGCTTAAACATTTGACGCATTGCTGAATTGCTCATTTTGCGATCGCTCTGACAATAGGCATTCATCGTTTTGCCGATCGCCCAAGTTGCCATAAACGCATCAGACGCCGCTAAATTCGTGCCCAGGTTCGGTAATAACTTGGCGATGTCGATCGCAGTCAGCCATGCCGACACAAACCCCAAACTGCCCACAATTCCCTCAAACAACGATTGAGATTCGAGATCGGTATAGCCCCAAAGTCCGCCAACTTCCGAAATTAAAGCGAACTGAATATCAAGGGCTACCGACTCTGTATAGGTACTCAGTAAGGGAGATGGATATGCTCCTAATACCGCAGTGGCGATCGCACCATACAAGATTTTTTGATCGATCACTTCTGTCCGTTGCTGAACATCTTTGATCGGTTGAATAGTTCTATCTCCTTGAATTGTATAGCTTTGATTCACTAACTCATGCAACTGCTCTATCGTGGCTGCGTCCAAATTGAAAGTGTCTTTAATTTGCTCAATTATATTCTTTTCAGACGGATGAGGTTCTGCCTTGGCAGCAATCAAACGATAGGCTGTGTAGTAAGTTAGTTCCTGTTCCACCGGAGTGGTAATTAGAGCCAATTCTGCCGATAGATCGATCGACTGATCTAGTAAATGATCCCACATCATCCCCCTCGCAAACACTCGTGCGCTAGAGCGGAGTTGCACTTTTTCCGATTCATTTAATATACCATCTGCTTTCGCAATACAAATTAGGACTTTCAGCCTAGCCAAAGCTTCCACCGAAATTACCGGAGTATCAGTATTAGGCGATGGAACCTGAGCAATTGCTACTCGATCGGGCTCTGGAACAATTAACAGCGGACAGGTAGCGCGGTGTAGAATAAATTGGCTCAAACTACCCAATAACATTTCTTGTAACTGATCCCGCTTGCGTCGCCCCATCACAATCATATCGACATTCTGAGAGCGCTTCAAAATGCTATCCCCAAACTCTTCAGTCGTGATTACATAGTTAAGATCGCAGAGAGATTCTAGGGGATGAAAAAGTTCTTTTAGTTCTGCCTTACCCATTGAATTGGGTGGATTTTCGTGATTGGGAGCCGATTCTGCATAATCTAACTCTGGTTCAGTTATGTGCAGAATCGTCATTTCAGCACGAACTTCAGAGCCTTTCAACAAAACCTGCAAAAATTCTACTATGGCGATCGCACTCGGCGAAATATCAGCGGCGACTAAAATCTTCATATTCTCAATTCACTCCTAATCTTCTATCTCAAGCTGTCGTCTAGCAATTTCATCTATATCTTGAAATTGCCCTGCTTTAGCAGCCCACAATAAACCAAAAATTACGAAAAAGCTAATCGGTAGCAGCACCCAAACTAGCGACCACATTACCACAGTGCCATCTCCAACGCCAAACCAACTGCTGTGCATGACTGTTTCGCTAGTCATTTTATCATCAACAGCGAGCAGTGGCAAAAGTGCAGAAACCATGAATTGATTGAACATGATGTTAAACCTACGACGATGATTCTACTGGTGATTTCCAAGCCCCTAAAGACTGGATATAATCAGTCAAGTCAGATAGTTCTTGTTCGGAAAGGTAATCGAAGGAAGGCATGATCGACATTGGGTTATAATCGCGCGGATTCTTAAAGTGTCCGATCAAATAATCCCGTGCCGGTGCACCAATTTCTCTTCTCCAAATCTGCCCTTCATTCGATAAATCCGGGCCTTGGCGGGCGGTTCCTAAAAGGTGAGGGCGATCGTAATAATAGTCGCCAGATTTAGAAATCCCGAAAGTCGATGCTAAATTCTCATCTGCTTTAACGCTTCGTACTTGCTGAGAATGGCAGTAAACACAGCCTTCTCTGGTATAAATATGTCGCCCTTTTAATTCCGATGGTGTGTAAGCTACTAAGCCCACACTGGGTTCGGTAATCGAGGACATAAATGCAGGTGCGACGGCTAAACCACTAAAGGCTAAGCCAAATAAGATAGATAAACCAATAATAATCGGAAAAACTCGGATGTATCTCATTTCTGTGCCACCTCTAATGTACTATTTTCTGGTACTAATGATTGTTCAACAACTGCTGGGGATGTTGTCAAGGTTTGCCAAATATTCCAAATAAACACGCTTTGTCCGACTAACAACATACCGCCGCTGATGGCGCGAACAATGTTGTAGGGTGTACGCAGCATCATTGTGCCGGTGGGAGAATTTCCCATTTCCCATTCGTTTCCTTCGATTAAGCCGATCGCAGCCATTGAAGCGACGTAGCCGATGATACCCAACAAAGTCAGCCAGAAATGCCATTCTGCCAAGGATTGCGAGTATGATAATTTGCGGGATTTTTCCAGATAGAAATAGGTGAAGGCGACCAATCCAGCGATCCCAAATCCCAGAAATCCTAAGTGCACGTGGGCGATCGTCATGTAGGTAAAATGAATCTTGGCATTGAAGGACATAATCGCCAAGGAGCTCCCCCACAGAGACGCGCCAGCATATCCCAAGTACGCCAAAATGCTAAAACGATAGCTCACGTCTGTTTTCAGCACAGACAGCGCTCCGAGGGCTGTGCCGCCGAAATTGACGATCGTCGCAAACACCGGCACAAACATCGCCAACGAAGCCGTAACCGAAGCAGACATCACCCACATTGGTACAGGCCCCCAAATCACATGATGCCCGCCATTCCAGGGATAGAAAGCTGCTAAAGTCCAGAAACCAACAAAGGAAATTGTGTGGCTATAAAGCGGTTTTTTCACCTGCTTTGGCACAATATAATAGAGTGTCGCCAATCCCAAGGTGGTCAACCAAATGCCGAATAGATTATGACTGTAGAACCAATTGACGATCGCATCTTCGATGCCGCTAAATCGATTCGCATTACCCAAAGTGTAGTAAATGGGAAATGGAATAATCGCCAACAAAATATACCACAAAGAAACGTATAGCCGTTGTTCTCGCCGCAGCAAGAAGGTAGAAAAGATATTACCTGCAACCGCAATTTCTAGCAAACCAAATCCCATATCAAAGGGAAATGGAATCTCTGAATATTCTTTGCCTTTGCTGAAGCCGAGCATAATCGCCAGACAGCCACCGAGTAAATTAAAATTCCATCCCCAAGCAGTCAATGCTCCCAATGTTTCTGAAAATAAGGGAGCTTGAGTGAGGCGAGGAACCATATAAAAGGCGGCTCCCAAATATCCCATGCTCATGAAACCAAAGATACCGATATTGACGTGAACGGGACGCAATCGACCATAGGCAAGGGCTGGAACGCTTTGCAAGAATTCTGGATAAAACAGTTTCACTGCTCCAATTATCCCGATAATCATGGCAATTGTCAGCCAAAACAAGCCCGAAAACAGCCACACTTGCATTGCGTGATCTGTGCGCTCAAGGGCGTGAATGCGGAAGGGATTCGGCCCCGTGTTGGAAGTAGATAAGAGGTTTGTTTGGGTAGTCGTATCTGAATTAGTCTGAGTTAAGGTCATAAGGTTCACTAAAACAGGAATGATTTCCCTATGGAAGTTGACAATTGTGATGCAATTCTAAAGACCACCTAAAATGTGTCTTTTTATATACAAAACAGGTAAATGTACTTTTTTATGGTAACGCACATTTTCTGTAAATACCATGATGCTCGATTTATACTCGCGTCAAAAGACTGATCGCCCAACTGCTGTATTGAAAAGGAGCCGAAGGGCAAATGTTGAAAGGTCGATCGATCTTTAGCGCAAGTTCATTACACCCAAAACTCAATTTTTGAGGCAAATTAACCTTATTTCTTTATCTTTGCAATGAATAAAATTGCTCGCGGACTTGCCTGCGTAACTTATTTAGGTGAAAATCGTTATAGTAGATTGGAAATTAGCCCTAATAAACCTTAGCTATTCCACTGTATTCAAGATGACACTTTTAAAATTATTGCCGATCGCCCTGCTATTATTAAGCTCTGCGATCGGAGGTGATGTACTAGCACAATCAGCGAAACCAACAAGTAGACAGATTGGGCAGATAGGGGATTGCACTCAAGACGGAAAAGATGGCATCCGCATGGATGATGATGGTGATGGTATACCCGATCGCTGTTTGGTGAGTCAAATTAAGCCTGTGATGAATCGGGCTAATTACGATCGAGAGTTGAAAGAACTTCAGGCTCAACCTTGTCAAAAAGCCACAAAAATTGTCAAAAATATTAGCTACATGATGTGTTCGATCAATGGTGGTAGTAAAATTATTATTAGTGCATCAGAAGCTTTGATGGAAGTGGGAGATGGAGTGGGATTTTGGTTCAAAGGCGATCGGGTTCGTGCGATCGTCTTTTTTGGTTCCGGTGAAGTTGTTTTCTTCAACCGTGGAGTATTGGAAGCACAGATGTCGGATAAAGGAGGAGTTACAACTGTTTTTACTGCTGATGAACGTCGGCAGTTTGAGAGACTAGAAAAAACCGGAGTACGGGGGATTTTGAAAACATTTGGGAGGTAGCAGTAGGCGAAGATTTAATTAAGTCTTATCAAGGGACTATCTCGTTGCCTTTTGAGATAGGAGAATATCTGCGTGTTGCTGTCAAGATTGTGGACGATAGAGGCATTGAGAGTTTGAAGATTATCCGATTGCAGCCATAATCGCTCTCTAACATTGCCGAAGTGTTGGTCTGTCTCAGCATTCTTATTGCACTGAAAAGCTTTTTTATATAATAAGATTTTGATCGAGTCGTCTTATTTCATTGGAATAACATAAGACAGTCTTGGACGCATTGCAACGTAATTCTATCCCAAGCAAGTGTTGCGAAGAATCTCAAACCCTTGTAAAACCGTCCTTGAGTGAGTAACTCCTGATAAGATAGCGAAAATTCAATCTTTGTCCCTCAGTCACCCAATGATGCGATCAGGTCAATACGTCCAACAAATCGAAGGATACAGCGCCTTCATTCCAGCGCCACTCCCCCCAAAACCACCGATCAAAATGGATGCTGCGCTCAACCGCTTGCTCTCCGATGCCGATCGCGCTTTGGGAAGGCTGGACGGTGCCACCTCTATTTTGCCCAACCCCGATCTGTTTGTAGCCATGTATGTCCGTCAGGAAGCAGTTCTGAGTTCGCAAATTGAAGGGACGCAAAGCACCCTAGAGGACGTACTTCAATATGAAATCGATGTCAAAGGTCAAGAACGCTTTAAAGATGTGCATGAGGTTGTTAACTACGTTAACGCTATGAACTACGGTTTACAACGGCTTCAAGAATTACCGCTTTGTCTGCGCTTGCTGCGAGAGATTCATGCAGAATTGATCAAAGACGTGCGAGGGAGCGATCGCACACCGGGAGAATTTCGGAAAAGTCAAAATTGGATTGGCCCTCAAGGTTGTAACCTATCTACTGCGGCTTTTGTACCTCCAACAGTTGCAGAAATGCACAAAACCCTCGACAATCTAGAATTTTTTTTGCACGATACCAATTCTTTACCTGTACTGATTCATTGCGGATTAGCTCACGCTCAATTTGAAACAATACACCCATTTTTAGATGGAAACGGACGAATTGGACGATTACTAATTACTTTTCTGCTTTGCCAGCAGGGAATCCTGCAAAAGCCTTTGCTATACCTCAGTCATTATCTAAAATTTCACAGAATAGAGTATTACGATCGCCTGATGGCAATTCGGACTCATGGAGATTGGGAAGGATGGTTAAAGTTTTTTTTGCAAGGCATTTTTGAAGTGAGTCAGTCAGCGACAGCAACAGCCCGTTCTATTCTGGAAATGCGAGAAAAACA
This sequence comes from Oscillatoriales bacterium, assembly GCA_043718495.1. Classification (GTDB taxonomy): domain Bacteria; phylum Cyanobacteriota; class Cyanobacteriia; order Cyanobacteriales; family Microcoleaceae; genus Microcoleus. The sequence continues at coordinate 7,749 of JAYSVM010000163.1, forward strand.
CCGTGAAATAATCGGTCAGCAGATTTCCAGCAGCAGTTATGGGTTGCGCTTGCTAGAATTACTTTTCCAGCACCCGATCGTAAATATTCGTTTGGTAGAAAATGAACTACAATGTACTTACGCAACCGCGAGTAAAATCGTAGAACAATTTGTCAAACTTGGCTTGCTATGTGAAGTCACAGGTTGGCAACGTAACAGACTTTATCGTTACGAACCCTATCTCGATCTTTTTGAAAGCAGCTACACATTAATCAATCCTGAAAAATCTGATTCTATACCATCAACTCAAAGTTAATATTTCTTTAAGACATCAAAACTTATGCGATTGCAAACTACAATTAATCAACTCATTATCAACTCCCCCTACGAAGAACCTAAACAATACTGGCATTCTGAGATAAAGTTACTATGATATAAGGGGAAAGGATGAGTAGACTCGACACCTAGCAACAAAACTATGCAACCCATCCAAATCACCACATTCCAAGCTCTGCGCCGCAGTCTCGGCCTCATAATCAAAGCCGCACCGATCGAACTCCGCAATTTAATATTACTCAACATCATCCGCGGCGCTGCTCCATCTGGTGTGCTTTTTTTAGATAAATTAATCATTGATGAAGTGTCGCGGTTGCTATTGCAAACCAAAACAGCACAACCCTTTGCATTGATGCTTTCTCACCCCATATTGCTGTGGAGTATTGCGGGAGTCTTAAGTCTCAAATTAGTCGGCGACTCCCTCGAAACCATGAGTTCATTTGCTGCGACATCTTTGCGCGATCGCGTTCAAGGATTCGTCGAAGGCAAAGTCCTCGAAAAAGTTGCCTATTTCGACGATATCGCCCTCTTTGAAAACCCCGAACTATTAAATATTGTAGAACTTGCAAAAACCGGAGTATCCAAAGTACAGCAATTAGCATTTACCGTCAGCATGACGATTACGGGAATTTTTATCTTTATTCCATCTGTCGGCCTTGCTGCTGCTATAGCTTGGTGGGTGCCAGTGCTGATGTTGATTTCATCATCCCCCTCAATTTACATCGAAAGAAAATACAGCCGCATTATCTGGAGAATTCAAAAAAAGCAAGCTAAAATTAGCCGTGAAATGAACTTATCTTCTAGAGTATTGATGGGGGAAGAATATGCTAAGGAATTGCGTTTGTTTGGTTTGCAGGAACTATGGCTGAAGCGCTGGCAATCTCAGTTTTTGCAGTTTTTTACTGAGATGCAGCAAATTCGCAAAAAAGGAGCAATTGTTGTACTTTTTTGGTCTGTGTTTAGTAGAATAGGAGTAGCTTTGCCCTTTGTTTATGTGGTGATGGGAGCTTTGGGCGGGCGCTATACTTTGGGAGATTTAGCACTTTATTCGGGTTTGATTGTTCAGGTTGAGCAAAGTTTGCAAATACTGATTAATACTTCGACTAATTTGTATGATATCTCTCTCAGCGTTACTCCAATTTTTCAACTATTGGAACTCAAGCCAGAGTTGCAGTCTCCGCTTGTGGATGTAGCATCTCGCCTGCCTAGTTTACCAGAAGACGGGCAAGATTCGGGCTTGACCAAAGATAAAATTGGCATCGAGATTAAGGATCTATCTTTCTGCTATCCCGGTAGCAATAAAAACACCGTTGAAGATATCAACTTAACCATCAATCCGGGGGAAATGCTAGTTCTTGTCGGTGAAAATGGCGCGGGTAAAACGACCCTTGGCAAACTCCTCGGCAGACTGTACGATCCGACAAGTGGTTCGATCGCCTGGAACAACAAAGATTTGCGATCGTACCCTCTAGCATACGTGCGATCGCGCATTGCAGTTGTCATGCAAGATTACGCCCGTTTCCCCTCCACAGTGCGCGAAAACGTCGGTTTCGGTAACTTGCTTTCCCTCTCGGATGACACCGCCATTAACGAAGCCCTGAACGAAGCAGGAATTGCAGCCAAAGTCAACAGTTTAGAGCAAGGTTTAGAAACACCCTTGGGCAAACAATTAGAAGATGGCATCGACTTATCGGGGGGACAATGGCAGAGAATTGCGATCGCCCGTGCCCTCATGCGGCTTTCTACAGCCGAAGTCCTAATTTTTGACGAACCAACCGCCGCCCTCGACCCCAAGACAGAACACGAAATTTACAGCATCTTCCGCCAAATCGCCGCCGGGAAAACAACAGTTGTGATTAGTCACAGATTGGGCTTGGCCAAAATAGCCGATCGCATCGCCGTGATGGAAAACGGTAAAATAGCCGAAATAGGAACTCACGACGAATTGATAGCATCAAACGGAATTTACTGCTCAATGTTCACCCGTCAAGCCAGCAGCTATATTTAGTAATTAGTAAGAATTCGTAGGTTGGGTAGAGCGCAGCGAAACCCAACTTTATGGAACCCTAATTATTCGTAGGTGAGGTTGAGCATTGCACGAAACCCAACTTTATGGAGTTCCCAAGTTGGGTTTCGTTCCTCAACCCAACCTACAATTAATGACTACTATATTTAGTGAACAGTCAACCGTCAACCGTCAACCGTCAACTTTTGACTATCTCCCAGTCAATGTATCCGCATAAGGATCTGGCAAAGCTTGCTGCACCTCAAAAACCGACAAAGAATCCCCAGTTAAATCCTTAGTTAAATCCTTGCTAATTAATTTTTTTTTTACTCCATCTCCCCGCCGATCGCGTTCTTGCAAAATTAGCAACTCCTCTTGATAAACAGCAACAATTCTGCCCAAACTAGCCACCAAATCATCCCAATTCTCATCGGATCCCAACTTCTCAGAAATTCCCTCAAATAACTCTCCAGCTTGCCTTTTTTGCACATAAGCTTTCAATAGCTTGCCCGACTTTTGCAAAACAGCCTGATAGATTTCCCCATCAGACCACCAAAGTCCCTGTTGACTCAGCAGCCAAGTCAAAATATACTCACGAGCGTGTTGCTCTTTCACCCAGGCCGCGAGATACTGCAAATCTTCCATAGTTAAAGTCTCCTAACTTTTATCCAAAATTTCAGCTAGTTTGTATCTACCGTTACTGCGATCGATTTAATATCTGCCTTATTATCACCCACCGATCTCTTTAATATCGCTAATATCGCTTAAATCTTAAAAAAACCCTACTGATTCACCAAACATCAATTTTTTGAAGATAAAAGTACACTTAAACTGACATCTTGCATCACGATCGCTGAACAGGCAAGATGCCTGTTCCACAAAGAGTAAATTTCCTCTCAGGTCTAAAGACTCTGAGTTTCCCACTTACCGAGTATTTTTATGGCAAAGCAAAATTTTGGTTTAATCGGTCTAGCTGTAATGGGCGAAAACCTAGCGCTGAACGTCGAAAGCAGAGGCTTCTCCGTAGCTGTGTACAACCGCACAGCAGCCAAAACCGATGACTTCATGGCAAAACGCGCCCCCGGCAAAAACATTGTCGCCGCCAAGACTCTGACAGAATTCGTCGATGTCCTAGAAACCCCGCGCCGAATCTTAGTTATGGTGCAAGCTGGCAAAGCGGTAGATGCGGTCATCGACCAGCTCAAACCCATGCTGTCACCGGGCGACATGATTATTGACGGCGGCAACTCCCTCTACGACGACACCGAACGCCGCACCAAAGATTTAGAAGCAGCCGGACTCGGATTTGTCGGTATGGGCATCAGCGGCGGCGAAGAAGGCGCGCTGAATGGTGCTAGCTTGATGCCCGGTGGCACCCACGCTGCTTACGGCCTGCTAGAGCCAATTCTGGTCAAAATTGCGGCTCAAGTAGATGACGGCCCCTGCGTCACATTCATCGGCCCTGGTGGCGCTGGTCACTATGTGAAGATGGTGCACAACGGCATTGAGTACGGGGATATGCAGCTTATTGCTGAAGCCTACGATTTGCTCAAAAACGTGGCTGGACTTAACGGTCAGCAGTTGCAGGAAGTGTTTGCCGAATGGAATACCACTGACGAACTCAACTCGTTTTTGATTGAAATTACGGCTAATATTTTCAAGTACATTGACCCGGAAACTAAGCATCCCTTAGTTGAGGTAATTATGGATGCAGCGGGCCAAAAAGGTACTGGCCGCTGGACGGTGATGAGTGCTTTGGAATTGGGCGTGAGCATTCCCACAATTATCGCTGCTGTGAATGCGAGAATCATGTCTTCTTATAAGGCAGAGCGCGTCAAAGCTTCGCAAGAACTAACCGGGCCTACCACCAAGTACGAAGGCGATCCTAAAGAGTTTGTCAACAAAGTCCGCGATGCGCTTTACTGCTCGAAGATTTGCTCCTACGCGCAAGGCATGGCGCTGTTGAGCGCGGCCTCGAAGTCGTATAATTACGACCTCAGTTTGAGCGAAATTGCTCGAATTTGGAAGGGCGGCTGCATTATTCGAGCTGGGTTTTTGGACAAGATTAAAACAGCTTTCAAGGACGATCCGGCGCTGCCTAATTTGCTGCTAGCACCGGAGTTTAAACAGAGCATTCTCGATCGCCAATCAGCTTGGCGGGACGTGTTAGCTACTGCTAGCCAACTGGGGATTGCAGTACCGGCATTTAGCGCGTCGCTGGACTATTTCGACAGCTACCGCCGCGAAAGATTGCCGCAAAATCTGACGCAAGCTCAACGGGATTATTTCGGGGCTCACACCTATGAGCGCACCGACAAACCACGGGGCGAATTCTTCCACTCTGAGTGGACGCAGGCTGCTAAAGAGTCGCTGCAAACTGGTACTGCTGATTAATTAGTTTTTGTAGGGTGCGTTTCGGCGCACCTTACGAATTAATCTGGGGTTGTAAATTGTTTTGACGTTTGTTTTTGAGATAGCTTTTAATATATTCGTCGTTAAAGAGCGATCGCGCAATCGTCATCTAAAATGAGGAGACGGCAGTGCCGT
>JAYSVM010000164.1:0-3959 GCA_043718495.1 Oscillatoriales bacterium
CGGCAGTGCCGTGTCCCTACAGCCAAGAGGAGACGGCAGTGCCGTGTCCCTACAGCCAAGAGGAGACGGCAGTGCCGTGTCCCTACAGCCAAGACATGGCAATTAGCGCTCCCGAAAAATCAACATTAGAATTGAAAAATAGCAGACATTTCAGCACGACTTAACTTCTCTAAAATCCCTATTACTACTATTTTCAAGTCAAAGGAGATTTCTCATGCTCGGTTCAATTCAAAAATTAGGGATGGTGATATTAGTTGCTTCTTGTATCGGAAGCGCGACTAATCTCTTGAATCCTCAGCCGTCAATGGCTCAACCAAAAGATGAGGCAAAAAAAGAAGAAAGCAAACGTCCTCCCGTTTGCCAAGGCAACCCTCCGACTGGGAAAGTGAAATGTAATTACGAGGGTGCGGACAATTATGAGGGAGATTTCGTGAATGGCTTGCCTGATGGTAGGGGAGTTTATGTGTATGCTAATGGCGATCGCTACGAAGGACAGTTTCGTAATGGAGTGCCTAATGGCCGAGGGACATTTATTTTTAAAGATGATGGCCGCTATACAGGCATCTTCCAAGACGGCACAATGAGGTCTGGGACGGTGGTTTTTCCCAATGGAGAGCGCTACGTCGGAGACTTTGGAGTCGTTAGAAATGTTCAGACTAATGTGATTAGTAGTCAACCGGCTGGGCGGGGTCAGTTTTTTTACTCCAATGGCGATCGCTACGAAGGACTATTCTTTGCAGGTTCACCTTTTGGGCCTGGGGTATTGGTGCGGGCAGATGGAACTCGCTGCTCTGGCAGGTTTTTTAATCTAGGACTTGATGCTTCTGTTACTTGCACTTTCCCCAACGGTACGCGCTATGAAGGAGAATTGCGACAGGGATTGCCTCACGGTGTCGGGACGATGATCGATTCTAGTGGTAGGCGCTTTCCGGGGGTATTCCGCAACGGCAAACCTGGAGTTTCATAGATCATAAATTGAGGCTTAAAGGTCAGTTTTGAGCGGAAATCGGACAAACGACAAATGACGAAGGAAAATAATATCCAGAATCGCATAGGAGAAACTTAGTTAATGATTTCCCGTTTTAAAACCAGTGGAATTGCTTTATTAGTTGGATCAGTGTTGGGAATGGGTAGTTATATGACTTATCCATTGCCATCAACGGCGCAGCAAGTAGGGGTAGGAGCTCCGAGTGGTCGTTGCGTGCCAGCTATCCCTACAGGTAGAGTTAGGTGCGATTACGACAGTGGCGACAGCTACATAGGAGACTTTGTGAACGGTTTGCCCAGTGGTACGGGGGTGTACATCTACTCAAGTGGCGATCGCTATGAGGGGCAGTTTCGTCTCGGTCAGCCAAACGGTCGAGGACAATTTATATTTAAGGATGATGCCCGCGTCGAGGGCGTATTCCGAGATGGCAAAATTAGCTCTGGGACAGCTATTTTTACTAATGGTGATCGCTATGTGGGGGCGTTTTCTCTCGATCGAAGAGCGGGTACGCCGACTGGACAGGGGCAATTCATTTTTGTGAATGGCGATCGTTTTGTCGGTCAATTTTTGGGGGGCAAGCCTTTAGGTGCGGGGGTGTTCACCCGTGCTGACGGCACCCGGTGTTCGGGACAGTTCTTTAATCAAGATCTTGATGCTAGGGGTACTTGCGCCTTTTCCAATGGTATCCGCTATCAAGGAGAGTTCCGTAAGGGATTGCCTCACGGTAAAGGGATAATTATTGATACCACTGGCAAGCGTTTTCCCGGAGTGTTCAAGGACGGCCAGCGACTGACTCGATAAACTGGGAATAGTATCTCATTTTTATGAAGTAGGGACACGGCAATGCCGTGTCCCTACCCGGATTTATTGTAGCTGGGTTCTAAAGGCGATCGGGATCTACTCCTAATTCTCGCAACTTCGTCGCCAATCTTTCAGCCCGTTGTTCAAGTTCCTGCGATCGCAATTTTTCTGCTTTAATCAGCCCTTCAACTAATGGCGGAAACAGTATTTCATTCACTGATAATATCAAATCAGGAAATACTACAGATACCATTTGTTGCCCCAGCACAAAATCTGTTTGCGTATAAATTTCTTCACCTTCAAGAAAGGCTAAGACTCGCACCAGTTCCTTGTTAGGTGTAGGGTCAACAATCACATATTCAGGGACGTTAGCTAGTTCGTACTCAGCTCGTTTAATGATATAATCTGCCCGCCGATTTTGACTCACTACCTCGATCGCTAACAGCGGCTTTTCTTCAAAATCAAGGATACCAGAACCAGGTCTAGCAGCAGCTTGTTCCAAAAGACTTTCAGTACAAACGACTACATCAGGAATCCGGGATGTATCTTCTCCTGTTCTCACTCCCAACCCTGTCTTTGCTACAAAATCAAGATTATGTTCAGCTAAATAACGCTGCAATTTATAAACTAAATATTCACAAATTTTGATGTGTAAAACTGTTGCTGTCGGCATCGGAATTAATTTGCCTTTGTACAATTCATATTGTAGATCCGAATCACTTTTATAAAATCGATATTCTTCAAAAGTTAGGGTGGGTGAAGTATCAACTTGCTTCTCTTCCACCAATGGCACGACAGATTGAGACATATCTTTTCACCGATGTCGATAATATTATATTATATTCAATCTAAGTTAATCTGTGTGGATCTGCGGTGAAAAGTCCAAACTCTATTTAAATAATGTAAAATCAACTTTGCGATCGCCTATTTAACTCGACCTCATCCTTCAATACACCATCCGAGTTCCTATGTCAATCAAAAAGATTCTTTCCATCGCGTTGTTAATTTTCATCCCCATTTCCGTCGCCGCTGAGTATCTGCACTGGGGTTCCCTTACAGTTTTCATTACATCCGCTTTAGGCATTATACCTTTGGCGATTTGGTTGAGCACTGCTACGGAAGAAGTTGCGATCGTAACTGGGCCATCCATCGGGGGTTTGCTAAATGCCATCTTTGGCAATGCTACGGAATTAATTATTGCCATAGTTGCGCTGAAAGCCGGATTAATTGACATTGTAAAAGCTAGCATTACTGGCACAATTATCAGCAACTTGCTCTTAGTTATGGGACTTTCCATGCTGCTAGGAGGAATCCGCTACAAAGAACAAGAATTTAAACCGATTATCGCGCGGGTGAACGGTTCCACTATGACTCTAGCAGTGATCGCAATTCTGTTGCCAACTATGGTAATTTACACTTCTAATGGAGTCGAACCCGCAGCCATTCAAAATCTTTCTTTAATAACTGCGATCGTCCTAATTGCAGTTTACGCCTTAACTCTGCTATTTTCTTTGAAAACTCACAGCTATCTTTACGATGTCGGCTTGGTAGAATTAGAGTCAGAAAATTCTCCAAATACCACGGAAGAATCTCATAAACCGAATTTGTGGCTGTGGGTAGGTGTGCTGGTTATATCAACAATAGCGGTTGCTTTTGAATCGGAAATCTTTGTCGGAGTTGTTGAAGAGACGACAAAAGGATTGGGATTAACACCACTATTTACTGGCGTAATTCTTTTGCCTTTAGTTGGTGGCGCTTCGGAATATGTCACAGCGGTGGGAGTAGCATTGAAAAACAATATGGATTTGTCTGTTTCTGTGGCGATGGGTTCTAGTTTGCTAGTGGCTTTGTTGGTAGCCCCGGTGTTGGTGATTATCGGATTGGTGATACATCAGCCGATGGATTTGAACTTTAATCCTTTTGAAGTGGTTGCAGTTGCTGTGGCAGTTACAATTGCCAATCTAATCAGTCTTGATGGGCGATCTAATTGGCTGGAAGGAGTTTTGCTTTTAGCAACCTATATTGTGTTAGGAGCGGCATTTTATTTTCATCCCATTACTTGATTTTTGATGAGCAGGAAATTAGGAGACGGCAGTGCCGTTTCCCTACCGTGATTTATTGTAGAAATTAGGAGACGGCAGTGCCGTTTCCCTACCGTGATTTATTGTAG
>JAYSVM010000165.1:0-38766 GCA_043718495.1 Oscillatoriales bacterium
TGTTTTCTTGCCTCTTCTGTAGGTTGGGTTAAGCGTAGCGCCACCCAACAAATCTACGAAAAATGTTGGGTTTCGTTCCTCAACCCAACCTACAATTTATTGATATTACTTGCTCAAAACGCCTTCGGGAATGCCCAAAATATCCTCAATCCGAGGCATATCTTCCAAAGCAATCACTCGCCCTTCATCCTCGAAACCGGAAATTTGATCGAAGTTTAAATACCGATACAAATCGTCAGCAAAAGGATTAATCTTCTTCGCCACAATTTCCATGTATTCTTGGACTGTGGGAATTTTACCCAACAACGAACAAACTGCGGCTAATTCGGCTGAACCGAGATAAACTTGTGCATCTTTACCCATACGGTTATTGAAGTTTCGAGTAGAAGTTGAAAATACCGTTGTGGCATCTTTGACTCGTGCTTGATTTCCCATACAAAGACTGCAACCAGGCATTTCTGTACGTGCTCCAGCGGCTCCGAAAATGCTATAATAACCTTCTTCTTTGAGTTGCTGTTCGTCCATCCGAGTTGGTGGACAAATCCACAGGCGGGCTTTGACTTCCCCTGAACCTTCTAACACTTTCGCAGTGGCGCGGTAGTGACCGATATTTGTCATGCAAGAACCGACAAATACTTCGTCAACCCGATCGCCCGCAACCTCACTTAACAACTTAACATTATCGGGGTCATTAGGTGCAGCCACGATCGGCTCTTTAATCTCATTCAAATCGATTTCAAGGATTTCGACATACTCAGCATCAGAATCAGCCTCCAGCAACACCGGATTTGCCAGCCATTCCTCCATCTTCGCTACCCGGCGCATCATTGTCCGCGCATCTGCATAGCCCCGCGCCATCATGTTTTTCAGCAGTGCGACATTGGAACGAATGTACTCGGAAACAGTCTCGACGCTGAGTTTAATCGTACATCCAGCACAAGAACGCTCTGCTGTAGCATCAGTCAATTCAAAAGCTTGCTCAACCTTCAAATTGGGCAAACCTTCAATCTCCATAATCCGCCCAGAAAACACATTTTTCTTGTTCTGTTTCTCGACAGTTAGCAAACCTTTTTGAATTGCCACATAGGGAATTGCATTCACCACATCCCGCAGGGTTACTCCCGGCTGCAATTCACCTTTGAACCGGACTAAAATTGATTCTGGCATATCCAAAGGCATGACACCCAAAGCAGCAGCAAATGCTACTAATCCCGAACCGGCAGGAAAGGAAATTCCCAAGGGAAAACGAGTGTGTGAATCGCCACCAGTTCCTACTGTATCTGGCAATAACATCCGGTTTAGCCAAGAGTGAATAATACCGTCTCCGGGCCGCAAAGCTACGCCACCTCGTTGAGCCATGAAATCGGGTAATTCATGATGAGTTTTGACATCCACTGGTTTTGGATAGGCGGCGGTATGACAAAAACTTTGGATTACCAAATCGGCGCTAAATCCTAAACAAGCTAGTTCTTTTAATTCGTCCCGTGTCATCGGGCCGGTAGTATCTTGGGAACCGACTGTGGTCATGACTGGTTCGCAGGATGTACCGGGACGCACGCCAACTAAACCGCAAGCTTTGCCGACCATTTTCTGTGCTAATGTAAAGCCTTTGTGGGTATCGACTGGGATGCTAGGGCGGGTGAAAATAGTGCTGATTTCTAGTCCTAAAGCTTCACGGGTTTTGTCAGTTAAAGTACGTCCAATTAATAGGGGAATTCGGCCGCCTGCGCGAACTTCGTCTAGTATTGTGTCTGGTTTTAGGGTGAATGTGGAGATGATTTCTCCGGCTTCGTTAGTGATTTCGCCTTTGTAGGGATGGATGGTGATTACCATGCCTGTTTCCATTTTGGCGACATCGCATTCGATCGGCAATGCACCGGAATCTTCAGCGGTATTGAAGAAAATTGGGGCGATCGCACTTCCTAGAATATAACCGCCGTTGCGCTTGTTCGGCACAAACGGAATATCATTGCCAATGTGCCACAGCACAGAATTAATCGCCGATTTCCGCGAGGAACCGGTGCCGACAACATCGCCAACGTAGGCTACGGGATGACCTTTTTGCTTCAATTCGGCAATGGTTTGCAGGGCATCGGGCATTTTACTCTCCAGCATGGCCAAAGCGTGCAAGGGAATGTCCGGGCGCGTGGTAGCCTGGGGGGCCGGCGACAAATCGTCGGTATTCGTCTCTCCCGGCACTTTAAACACCGTTACAGTGATGGCTTCGGCTAGTTGCGGGCGACTGGTAAACCACTCGGCATTCACCCAAGAGTCGATGACTTGTTTGGCGTAGGGATTGACATCCGACAAGGCTAAAACGTCGTGGAATGCGTCGAATACTAACAGGGTTTTGCTGAGGGCGCGGGCGGCGGTGGCGGGAATGGCAATTTCCGCCGTGGGATTGAGCAAATCGATGAGGGAGTGGACGTTGTAGCCGCCCATCATTGTCCCTAGCAGGTAGACTGCCCATTTGGCGGTGATTAGGGGACTGTGGATTTCTCCTTTGGCGACGCTGGTCAAAAATCCTGCTTTGACGTAGGCTGCTTGGTCTACTCCTGGTGGTACGCGATCGCGCAATAATTCAACTAGGGTTTCTTCTTCCCCGGCTGGAGGATTTTTCAGCAATTCGCAAAGTTCTGAGGTTTGCTGAGCATCTAGGGGCAGTGGGGGAATTCCCATGGCTGCCCGTGAGGCTGTGTGTTGGCGGTAAGATTCAAGCATTTCTGGTGTCTCCTCGGATAGCATTCGTTGATTCTTTGCTGATCAGTTTACTTGGAAAATGAGGTGCTTTTGATCCTGATTCGGCAAAGTAGTCTGCTATAGCAATCCTAAACGATTCAGATAAATTTGTAGGGGTAGTGCCCCCGTGCCTACCCCATATCTATCGGGGCAACCACGGGGCAAGCGAGCCCCTACAATCATTACGCAAATGATTTAGGATTGCTATAGATAAAAACTTAACGCAATCGTCAAAAAAGTGGAGTTCAATACCAAATAAAAATATTCACGGAACTTGCAGGCAACTCAAACCCAAAACTATAGGCGATCGCGGAATCATCTTCTTTTCAGTAAAGTCGATTAATTACGCTCGTGTATGATACTGTAAGAGAAATGTTCTCGATGCCTGAATTAAATATCCAATTAACTTAGCGATCGAGAGTAGTGCATCAAAAATACCTAAGCATTAAAGAGCCAAAAATTGCGCTAAATCAATCAAAAAAAATGGATTAGTTTAGAATGAAAGTTGGGATTGGAAAGTCCTAAGTCAAGAGAGCCTTCCAAAAAGGGAAAAAAACTAAATGTTATCATTGGTATGGGTTCAGGGTTGAGATAATGCCGGAGATCAGTATCGATCGCCAGGATGCATCTGAAATCGCCAACGACCACAAATTCACAGCCCTCGACCAGAGGCAAAGGAGTCCGCTTTTGTGCAAAAAAGATTATTACAATCGGTCAATCAACTTGAAAGTTTGATCCCCGAAAACTGTCAAGGCTGTGCTGTCAAGTCGGAAGTGCGCGAGGCGCTGCAAGAAACTCAAGAATTATTTCTGGCGATCGCCGATTCGATGCCAGTACCTTTAGTGATCAGTAGTCTAGCTGACAGCACCATTCTTTATTACAACGATTTGTGCGGTATTTTTTTCGGACTCAAACCTGAAGAGTCTATGGAGCATCAAAAAGCCACAACATTCTACAGCAACCCCGCAGACCGCCAAAAACTACTGGAGGAACTCGGTCGCAACGGGCGAGTCTGTGAGGCAGAAGTCCGGGTAAAAAAGGTCGACGGCACACTGTTTTGGGCAACTGTATCGATTCGCTACCTGACATTCCAGTCGGAAAAAGTTCTCCTGTCAGTGTTCTGCGACATTACTGAACGCAAGCGAGCCGAAGCTGCCGAACAGGAATTGCTGGCGTCAATTCACTTGCGCGCCCGCCAGCAAGTCGCCGTAGCTTACTTAGGGCATTTGGCCCTGGCTGAAACAGATTTGTTGGCGCTGATGAACAAAGCTGGGGTGTTGATTGCCCAAACTCTGGATGTTGAGTATTGTCAGTTTTTGGAACTATTGCCTTCTGGTCATGCTTTCATGTTGCGATCGGGGTTTGGCTGGCCGATCGGGATTGTCGGTAGCGCCACTGTGACTGCTTCGCCCCGGTCTCAAGCGGGCTATACATTGTTATTTGGCAAACCAATCGTCGTCGCAGATTTGCGGGTGGAAACCCGGTTTAGTGAGTCGCCACTATTGCATAACCACCAAATTGTCAGTGGCGTGACGGTGGTGATTCCGGTAAATCGAGGAGTGGCCGCTAGAAACTGGGGAGAAACAGTTGAAGCTGACAATTCTTCATCTCCTGTTTGGGGTGTTTTGGGTGCTCACACCGATCGAGAGCGGGTCTTTAGTCAAGATGACGTTTATTTTATGGAGGCGATCGCCAATTTGCTAGCTGCGGCGATCGATCGCATTCGATCGTCCGAACGTTTGCAAATGATGGAACGGGCGATCGAGAGTACCACTAACGGGATTGCGATCGCCGATGCCACAGTTGGCGACAATCCAATTATTTATGTCAATCCAAGTTTTGAGCGAATCACAGGTTATAACCGAGATGAATTAATTGGAAAAAATTGTCGATTTTTACAGGGGAGTGGTACTAATCCAGTCGCTGTGAAAGAGTTGCGAAAAGCTATTGAAGAAGGTAAAGAATGCCAAGTTATATTGCGTAATTTCCAGAAAGATGGTACGCCTTTTTGGAACGAACTTTCTATTTCTCCGGTTTACAACTCACGCAGACACTTGACCCATTTTATTGGAGTTCAAACAGATATCACCGATCGCCAGCGAGCCGAAGAAGAATTATATTTACAATCTCAAGCTTTAGCAACTTTTAGTGCCAACCTCAAACACTTACACCGAATTACGACTTATAATTATCAAGACTTTCAAGAACTGGTTGATGATTATCTCACCGCAGGGTGTTTGATTTTTGGACTTTCTATTGGTATTATTGCTAAAGTTAGAAATCAATCTTTTATTATTCGCTCCACGAAAACGGATTTAGAATATTTTGTGCCCGGATTAGAATTAAATCTTGCTGATACCTACTGTGAGGCAGTGATTAAGTTTAAAAAAACAATGGCGTGTTCTCATATCAGAGAAATACTGGACACTGACGAGCATCAAGTTTATCAAAATTTGAGTTTAGAATCTTACATAGGAACACCAATATTTATTAATAATAAAATTTATGGTACTTTGAGTTTTTGTTCCAGAGATATCAAGCATAAAAACTTTGCATCCCAGGAAAAAGAAATCATCGAATTGATGGCTCAAAGTCTGGGTAAATTTCTGGCTGCTCACAAAATGGAAATCGAACGCCAGCAAGTAGAAAAAGAGCGATCCGAGTTGATAATATCTCTCCAAGAAAGTGAAGAACGCTACCGCAGTTTAGTAGAACTGTCTCCAGAAGCGATCGCCGTTCACTCTCAAGGCAAAATCGCCTATATCAACGCAGCCGGAGCAAAACTTCTCGGCGCTAGCTCTCCATCGGCACTAATCGGCTTTCCAGTTTTGCATTTCGTTCATCCCAGCTATGTAGAAATAGCCACAGAACGAATTCGGCAAGTAGAGGAAGAAAATAAACCGATCGACCTCGCGGAAGAAAAACTGATGCGGCTAGACGGAACAATCATTGATGTGGAAGTTGCGGGCATACCCGCCATCTATCAAGGCTCAGCGGCCGCCCAAATTATTATCAGAGATGTAACCGATCGCAAACGAGTAGAACAGCAACTCTTGCATGATGCCTTTCACGATGCACTGACGGGTTTGCCAAACCGCCTTTTGTTTATCGATCGACTAGCACAAGCTATACACCGTTCTCAGGATTCTCCAGATTACACATTTGCCGTCCTCTTCCTAGATTTAGACCGCTTCAAAGTAGTTAATGATTCTTTAGGACACATTCTAGGGGACAAACTTTTAATCGCCCTCGCACAGCGGCTTCAGGATTGTGTACGCATTTCCGATACCGTCGCGCGACTTGGCGGAGACGAATTTACCATCCTGCTAGATCGTACTCAAAATATCGAGGACGCTACCCTAGCAGCTAATAGAATACAAAAAGAATTGGGAGTACCTTTTAATCTCGAAGGTCATGAAGTATTCACCACTGCTAGCATTGGTATAGTTTTTAGTAGAGACGAAGTAGAATTTTTAGACGGTGACGAGTTGAATGAACAGACTGCTTTGTATACCCATCCTGAAGAGTTTCTACGGGATGCCGACATTGCAATGTATAGAGCTAAAGCTTTGGGGAAAGCCCGCTATCAGGTGTTTAATTTAGCGATGCATGAGCAAACTGTGTCGCTATTGCAGTTAGAAACTGACCTGCGGCTGGCTATTTTTGGCAAGCAGGAATTAGGGAAAAATAAGGATGAAAGTTCCCATTTTATTGTCAACTATCAACCGATTATTTCGATCGCTAGTGGTGCGATCGAGGGTTTTGAAGCTTTGGTACGCTGGCAACACCCAGTTCGGGGTTTAGTGCCACCGTCTACTTTTATTCCTGTAGCTGAAGAAACTGGTTTGATTGTGCCTCTGGGAGCCTGGGTGCTGCGGGAATCTTGTCGGCAATTGCGCGTTTGGCAAGAAATGTTAATGTTAACGAAGGGAGAAGGAAGAAGGCCCTTCGACTCCGCTCAGGGAACGCTTCAGGAAGAAGGAAGAAGGAAGAAGGAAGAGGCAAGTTCGGCAACGAGCAATGTACAGGACTTAATGGATACAGGGATGCAGGAAGTTCGGCAATTCCCGATTCCCAATTCCCAATTCCCCATGCCCGATGCCCAATTCCCGATGCCCAATTACCGATTACCAATAATTGACCCTTGGAAATTAACGATGAGTGTCAATCTGTCTCCTAAACAGTTAGGAATGCCGAATTTGTTGGAGCAAATCGATGAAATTCTGGCTGAAACTGGCTGCGATCCAAGCTGTTTGAAGTTGGAGATTACTGAAAGTGCGATCGTGGAGAATGTACAGAAAGTTAATACTGTACTGACTCAATTGAAGGGTAAGAATATTCGGTTGTCGATCGACGATTTTGGTACGGGCTATTCGTCTTTGAGTTATTTACACCGTTTTCCGCTGGATACACTGAAGATCGATCGCTCTTTTGTGAGTCGTTTGGGAGCTAGCGAAGACGGTGATGATGGGAGTCAGCATTTACAAATTGTACGGGCGATAGTGACTTTGGCTCACAATTTGGGACTGGAGGCGATCGCAGAAGGTGTTGAAACAGCCGAACAGTTAGCACAACTTAGGGAACTCGGATGCGAACTAGCTCAGGGATATTGGTTTTCTAAGCCTTTGGATAGTAATGCTATCACTGAAATGCTTAAAAGAGCGATCGATTAGTTATGGGCATGGGGCATTGGGCATTAGTTATGGGCATTGGGCATCGCTGCACTGGGGATGGGGCATTGGGCTGGGCTTTTTTATAATTTATTCCCTGCGTCCTATTGAGTTTAAATAGGCGTTAAGTTTAGGCAATAATTTATCGATAATTGGTTTGAATTTGCTTACTTGTTCACTTGTGATAAGCTGTCTAGCATAGGCTAATCTTAACCAGTTTACTGTCTCGTACAAAGAGCCTCTAGCAATTTTCACAAAACGCCGATTATCTTGGTCACCAAAGAACTGGGCCTGAAGCCCCGTCCTTTTAGGACGGCTTTAATTTTCTTCATTTTTGGTTAATTGTATTGATAGTATATGATACAATAAAGCAATCAAACAATAGTAAACAATGAAAGCAAGGTATAAGTACAGAATCTATCCGACCGACCAACAGAAACAGAGCTTGGCTCAGTTATTCGGTTGCGTTCGCGTTGTCTGGAATGATGCTCTTGCACTTTGCAAACAATCAGAAAAAAAGCCCAAATCAGCAGAACTTCAGAAAATAGTCATAACTGGGGCAAAAAAAACTGAGGAAAGAACTTGGCTGGAAGATGTGTCATGCGTTCCCTTGCAACAGTCTGTAATCGATTTAGAAACGGCTTTTAAGAATTTTTTTGATTCCTGCAAAGGGAAAAGAAAAGGGCAAAATGTACGATATCCTAGGCTTAAAAAAAAGACAAGCAATCAATCGGCAAGATTTACTCTTCGCGGATTTTCATGCAAGAAAAACGGTGGAGTTTACTTAGCCAAGATTGGAATTATCAATCCAATATGGTCGAGGGAGTTGCCGTCAGCACCTAGCTCGGTAACGGTAATCAAAGACTGTGCAAGCCGCTATTTTCTGAGTTTTGTTGTAGAGATTGAACCCGTTCAATCCGAGGCAAAGAATCCAAGTGTAGGTATCGACTTAGGGATTAAAACCTTTGCAGTGATGAGCAATGGCGAGAAAGCCGAAAGCCCTAGTTATAAAAAGTTAGATCGGAAAGTTCGCAAACTGCAACGCAAATTAGCTCGTCAACCTCATGACTCTAGGAGAAGAAGTGTAACTCGAATCAGAATTGCCAAGCTGCACAATCAAATTGCCGATACTCGCAAAGACTTTCTGCACAAATTGTCAACCAAAATAGTTAACGAAAACCAAGTGATTGTTTTGGAAGACCTCAATGTGTCAGGTATGGTCAAAAACCGGAAGCTTTCAAGAGTAATTAGTCAACAAGGATGGAGAGAATTTAGGACTCTCTGTGAGGCTAAATCTGAAAAGTTTGGCAGGGAATTCAAGGTCATTAGTCGGTGGGAACCTACCAGTCAAGTGTGTGCGGACTGCGGTTTTAAATGGGGGAAAATCGATTTGTCTATCCGCTCGGTGCTTTGTTTGAGTTGCGGTACTGAGCAAGATAGAGATGAAAATGCTGCTAAAAATATAGAAAAAGTCGGGATGGGGAATCGCCACGACTCTAAACGGGCGCAGAGGGATTGTAAGACTATTTCGGTAGCAGAACCCTGCGAAGCGTCAAGAATCACCGCGCCTTTAGGCCGGTGAGTATTTCAATATGACGACCTCTTCCTTCAGCAATATTAGCACAGACACTATCAGCAGACCGAACGATTTGTTTGCCCATTGTATCTTTTGTGAAGTAATCCCATTTTTTAACAATCTCCCAAATCTCATTTGCCAAACTTTCCCCCAACTTATAAACTTCCAATTCCTCAAAATCAGGTCTTCCCATAATTACCTCAAAAACTCAACTACATTGAATGCCCAATGCCCCATGCCCCATGCCCAATGCCCAATGCCCCATGCCCCATGCCCAATGCCCCATGCCCCATGCCCAATGCCCCATGCCCGATGCCCCATGCCCGATGCCCGATGCCCATTAGCAATTAGCTTTCAACGGAATCTCGATCGCAAATTCTGCACCATTTCCGGGCGAAGAAGTGCATTGCAGCGAACCGCCGTGTCTGTCTGTAATAATTTGGTAGCTAATTGACAAGCCCATTCCAGTACCTTTACCAACAGGTTTAGTCGTAAAAAATGGGTCAAACAGTCGATTGCGGACAGTCTCTGGCATACCCGCCCCATTATCAGCAATCCGAATGATTACGCGATCGGGTTTGGGCATTTCAGTTGTGATGGAGATGGTACTAGGATTTTGACGCATTTCATCAGCCGAACGCCTCAAATCTCTTTCTTCCAAAGCATCCAAAGCATTGCTTAGAACATTCATAAATACTTGATTTAACTGTCCGGCATAACATTCAACCAAAGGCAAATTAGCGTAGGTTTTAATCACCGGAATCTCTGGCTGATTGTGTTTAGCTTTGAGTCTGTGCTGCAAGATCATTAAAGTGCTATCTATGCCGTCATGAATATTGACTGCTTTCATTTCTGCTTCATCCATGCGGGAAAATGTGCGGAGAGAAGCAACAATTTGTTGAATTCTGTCTGCACCAACTTTCATGGAACTCAGCAATTTAGGCAAGTCTTCCAAGAGAAAGTCGAGTTCAATTTTTTCTACTTCTTCTTGAATTTCTGGCACTGGATCTGGATAGTGTTTTTGGTAAAGTTCGATTAGGTTAAGTAAGTCTTGGGTATAGTCGTTAGCATGGCTAAGATTACCATAAATAAAGTTGACTGGGTTGTTTATTTCGTGAGCGACTCCCGCAACTAGCTGACCGAGAGATGACATTTTTTCGCCTTGAACTAACTGCGATTGAGCGCTGGTTAATTGAGCTAATGTGTGTTCTAATTCGCGAGCTTTATTGCAAGTTTGAGCATAAAGATCGGCTTGATTGAGGGCGATCGCCAATTGAACTGTAATCGCTTGTAATAATTCCACTTCGCCCTCAGTCCAAGGTCGCACAGCAGCAGAGTGGGAGCAGCTAACAGCACTCACGACTCCCGAAAGTGCCTGCATGGGAATTGACAACATAGATTGGTAGCCTATAGAGCGAAGAGACTTGCTCCAAACTGTGTCTGCGATTGCTCCGACATCATCGACTTGCAGAGTTTCTAGACGCAAGAGCGGTTCTCCTAAAGCGCCGAATTCAGAAGCTTTGTAGCAACCGATTAAATCGGGAAGTTCGGGGCTGCGAGATTCTTGAATAATTTCCCAAGAAGCATCGTTCCCGTCGCTGCGATACCAGGCAAAATGGCAGCGATCGATCTGCAGGAAAGCGCGAATTTCTTGGACTGCAACTGCTAGGATGCTATCGAAGTCGAGGGAATTGCGGATTTGAGCAGTGAGACTGTTGAGCAATTTTTCTCGATCGGCTTGTTGTCGGAGTTGGGCCGATGATTCCCTCAAAGACTGTTCTGCTAGTTTGCGTTCGGTAACGTCTTCGGTAATTGCTAGTAGATATTGGGGATTGCCTTCTTGGTCGAGAATTCTGGTTTTCTTGGTATGAAATATGCGATTCTCGCCATCACTGATTTGAATCGGTTCTTCGGGAATGTCTACCACTTCCCCGCTGGCGAGTACATCCCGATCTTTGGCGGTGAAAAAGTCGGCTTGTTCTCTTGGGAAAAAGTCGTAATCGTTTTTGCCCAGAACTTCTACTGCGGGGAAACCCAGTAACTTTTCGGCTGCTGGATTCCAGAGTACAAATCGCAATTCTGCTGCTTCTTTTGTAACTATTCCTACGGGTATGTTATTGAGTACGGATTCCATAAACTTTTGAGCTTGTTGGAGCTCTGCTTGAGCATTTTTGCGATCGCCTATTTCTAGTTCTAACTGGGCGACTGCTTGCCACAATTCTGCGGTGCGATCATCCACTCTGTCTTCCAACTCGGCTGCTGCTTGTCGCAGGGCTGCTTCGGCGTTTTTGCGATCGGTAATGTCGATCGCCGTACCAAACATTTTTACCACATTGCCCTTCCCATCGATTTCAGCCCTGCCTACGCTGTTTAGGTGTCGCAAGGTACGATCGGGGCGATAAAGGCGGAAGTCAAAATCAAAGGGGATGCCGAATTCAACTCCCCGTTGTACTTCTGTATGCCACAATTCCAAATCTTCTGGATGGATCAGAGCGACTTGTTCTTCTCGACTGGGTGCAACAGCCGTCGGTTCGAGCCCAAAGATGCGGAATAGTTCCTTTGACCAAGTGACGGTTCCCGTTGTCGCATCAAGTTCCCAATTGCCGACATGGGCTAGCCTCTGGGCTTCTTGTAGCTGTCGCTGGCTTTCGCGAATGGCGGTTTCGGCTAGTTTGCGATCGGTAATATCGAGCAATACGCCACAAAATACTGTTTCGCCGTTCTGGTTGCCGGTAGGCATGGAATCGCCCTGCCACCAGCGGAGCTCGCCATTGGGCTTGATTAACCGCCCTTCGTAGTGCCAGACGGAAAGGTTTTCGACGACTTCGTTCACCGAAGTGATATGGGCATCCAAGTCATCGGGGTGGATGCGAGAATTGAATGTATCGATGTCTCCCATAATTTCGGCTGCTGTGACACCGCTGATATCAAAGATGCGATCGCTCATATAGTCCATGTGCCAAACTCCATCCCGGCTGCAAAACTGGAACAGGGCTCCGGGGATAGTGGCTGCGATCGTTCTAAACCGGCTTTCGCTGGCGCCGAGGGCCACAAAAGTCTGTTGCAGTTCGGCCGTACGCGCTTCTACTCTGCGCTCTAGTTCGGCGTTGGCGTGTTGCAAGGCTGCTTCTGCTTGTTTGCGATCGGTAATATCGGTAGCAGTACCTGTGGTGCCGAGGATATTTCCTGCGTCGTCGAACAGCGCGATCGCATTGAACATCAGATATTTGATGCTACCGTCTTTAGCGATTTGGGCGCTTTCGTGCTGAAAAACTGATTCTCCAGTCAGCAGGCGGGCAAAAAGTGTTAAATCTTTTTGAATTTGTTCTGATGTCATAAAGTCGGAGAAAGGCCTACCGAGCATTTCTTCTGGTTCATAACCATAGATATATTTAACTGCTGGGTTGACGAAGGTATAGCGTCCGATCGCATCAACTGACCAAATCATGTCTTGAGAAGTTTCTACCAGGCTGCGGTATTTTGTTTCGCTGGCTTTTACCGCTTCCTCTGCTAGTTTTCGTTCCGTCATATCGCGGGAGACACCGACAGTCATTGCGATCAGGTTTTCTTCGTTGCGGATCGGTGTTTTAACTGTACTAAATACTCGGACTTCTCCATCGTGCCGCACCACCGGTTCTTCGGAAATTACCATAGTTTGTCCCGTTTCAAATACAAATTTATCATCTTTAATGTATTGGAGAGTATTGTCTGGATTGTTGAAAGGTGCGTCTACAATTCCTTGAAGTTCCTCTTCACTCATGCCATAATAGTCGCGAAATGCTTGATTAGCCCAGAGAATTTTTGATTGAGGGCCTTTGACTAATACCATATCGGCGATCGAGTCAAGAATTTGGTGATATCTTTTCTCGCTTTCCCGCAGTTGTTGTTGTGTGCGATCGATTTCTGTTAATTGCCTTTGGGTTTGCAAGTGCAATTCAGCTTGGGAGATAGCTATTGCTAGGTGTTCTCCTATTTGCTTAGCAAATTCGATTTCATCTTCTTGCCATTCGCGGGGTTTGCCACATTGATGAATGCACAGCAATCCCCACAAATGCTTGCCTTGGAGAAGAGGTACAACTAAATTAGCTCGGATTTGAAATCGCTTGAGAATTCTGAGGTGACAAGGACTCAATCGAGCTCTATAGATATCAGTGACAGCTTGAACGTAGCCTTTTTCGTAGTTAGCTGCAAATTGTTCGCCGAAACAGTAGTCGTGGACTTTTGCTCCTAGGGAAGGGCTATATTGGGAAAGTACGTCTTCTGAAACAACTTCGCCCTCGTTCCAGTCGGATTCAGGGATGAAGCGATAAATGGCAACGCGATCGGCATTTAGGAGTTGCCGGACTTCGGTTGCTGTAGTTTGGAATATAGTTTCTAAGTCTAGGGATTCGCGAATTTTGCTAATTACTCCCATCAGTGATTGCAGCTTTTTGAACCAGGTTTGAGACTGCATTTCTTTTTCTAGATGAATAATTTTCATCCGCAGGCTGGTTATTTCTTGATACAGGAATTCATGAAACATATAGTATTTCTTTAGTTATTTTGCGGTTTGGTATAGATTTAACAGAGACCCCAATCACGATGTTTAGTTGAATCTGATAAATGGTGGGACTTCTTTGCCCACCCTATTTTTTCTCCGGCTACTTAGCAGGTAATTACACTGATGTTACTAAGTATTTTTTAACCAAAATTTTAACCACGTACATTTTATTACCTCTCATGATAGACTATGCTCTAGGCGATTTTGTTCGATAGCAATGGCCTGTGATTTGAGAGTCTACTAATTCTGACATTTTTTGCGAGCTGCGTTTGTTGTAGTTGTCACAGTTTGATTTTGACCGCAAAGTCCATGGACGGTACAACGAAATATTCTTTTTTGACCGTTTTCACTCAATTTGATGGAAATTGATTAGATTATTTAACAATCTCAAGGAAAAGCGGAGACTTTTCCCTGGTAGTTGCTTTTTCTTTAATTGTAGTATTTTGATCGGAGATTAATATTTAGACTAACACATTTTGCCTGAAAGTTAGCTAATTTGAGATTTGAGATTTGAGATTTGAGATTTAATCATTATTCAGGATTGCCTTGGCTTCCTCAATACTTTGCCAAACCAATTTGCCACATTCAATAAAAGCGACTCTTTCAGTATCACTAAGTTCGAGTTCTATCACCTGTTCTACTCCTTGATATCCCAAGCGACAGGGAACACCTAAAAACATATCTTGGACACCATATTGACCGTTCAAATAAACCGAGCAAGGCAAGATTCGGGACTGATTTAATAGAATTGATTCCACCATCAAACAGGTAGAAGATGCCGGGGCAAAATATGCACTAGAAGTCTGCATCAATTTGACAATTTCTGCGCCGCCATTGCGAGTCCGATCGACTAAACGTGCGATCGTCTCTGCATCCATAAGTTGACCGATGGGAATACCATTTACAGTCGAATAGCGAGGTAACGGAACCATCAAATCGCCATGAGAACCGAGGACAGTTGCATTAATTTCAGCAATTGAAATGCCCAATTCCATTGCAATAAAAGTTTGAAAGCGGGATGAGTCAAGAATGCCCGCCATACCCATGACTCGGTGTTTTGGCAAACCGGTAGCTTCCCAGGCTAAATAGGTCATGACATCGAGGGGATTGGTGACTACGATTAAGATTGCTTCGGGAGAATGGGCGATCGCCTGTTGTGCAGCTTCTGTGACTATTTTAGCATTAATTTTAATTAAATCTTCGCGATTGAGACCGGGTTTGCGTGGTATTCCGGCGGCAATTACAATAATGTTGGAATTAGCAGTATCAGCATAGTTGTTTGTGCCGACAATTTGGCGATCGTGTCGTTCAACTCCTCTGGCTTGCATCAAATCCAAAGCAATTCCCTGTGGCCAACCTTCGACAATATCTAGCAATACTACATCGGCAAGATTTTTTTCGGCTACCCGTTGGGCTAGGGTACTACCAACTTTGCCTGCACCAATAATTGAAACGCGGGTTGATGGATAATTTAGGTTGTTGGAATTGATAGAAGTCATTGGATTTTGGATTTTATAGAAGAAGGAAGAAGGAAGAAGGAAGAAGGAAAACGCAATTACTTGTTACCAGGCTCTGCCTGGTAACGCAGATCCGGAGGCTCTGCCTCCAATTTCCCCAGCAACCAAGAGAGGCAGAGCCTCTAGACATGGGTTCCCAGGCAGAGCCTAGGAACCAGTTTCAAGTTAGTTAAAATCTTCGATTTGGTCTACCCGCAGCCAAATATTCGGGGTAGGTACTTTACCAAATTTGATAAAAGCATACTCGCCGCGAACATCCAGAACTTCACCTTTGGTTTCAAATAAATAGGAGGAAAAGCGTTGATCGCTGGCTTGGGCTTCCAAACTATTTTCCAATTTTTCGCGGATAGCGCGGACTATGCTGCCTTTTTTGATTGCCATGACTTGCTCTATCTAGTTTATAAAAGTATACAAATTTTAATCTAGATTTGTCTTTAAAGCACTTTTTTCTGTTGACTGTTGACTGTTAACTTTTTTCTGTTGACTACTGACTAATGACTACTGACTAATGACTACTGACTACTGACTAATGACTACTGACTATGTTTGACAAACCGGACAGAAATGGGTCGATCGCCCTGCTAATTTTATCCGTTCGATCGGCGTACTGCAAGTGCGGCAAGGTTGGCCTTTGCGGTTGTAAACCCACGCCACACCACCGTAGTTACCGTTTACGCCTTGGACATTGAGGAAATTGCTAAAAGTGGTGCCGCCAGATGCGATCGCCTTGTCGAGCACTTGAACAATGGCTGCATGAATGCGCTCAATTTGCACGGAGGTCAAATCGGCGCACAGAGTTGTCGGTAAGACTCCCGCCACAAACAAGGTTTCGTCAGCGTAGATATTGCCCAAACCCGCCACCAGTGACTGGTCTAGCAATGCTGTTTTAATTGGTCGCACCCGTCGATGGAGCTTTTGGGCGAAATAGGCGATCGAAAATTCGTCTGAAAATGGTTCCGGGCCTAAGACTTTGAGGCCGGTGATGACGCTGGAAACCTCTGTTTCTGGGGGGACGTACCACATTTGCCCGAAGGTACGTTGGTCTACAAAGCGTAATTCTTGGTTTCCCTCAAGGAACAATCTAACTCGCGCGTGTTTTGGCACGGGTTCGGATTGATTCACCCATAGGAGTTGGCCAGTCATCCGTAGGTGGACGCCCAACCACCCAGTTTTGGAAGGCAAGATGGAGGCGGGCGCGGGGAGGGCGGGCACGGGGGCACCGCCCATACATTCAGATAGTTCTGCCAGAAGGTATTTGCCGCGTCTGTACCACCGCTCGATCGACTTTCCTTTGAGTTTTGTCAAAAAATCGGTCGCAGAGATTGAGCGGGCGATCGAGCTGGCTAACAGCACGTCTCCGCCCAAAATTGCTCGATCGAGGGTGAGATGATTCAGCCCCCGGCAAATAGTTTCTACTTCTGGCAGTTCTGGCACAATTAGCGTTGTTCTGTTCCTTGATTTGGGCCGCCTTCGACGCTGCCAGCAACTTCGGCACCTGGTTTGCTATCTGCGGAAGTTTTGGGCTGCTGGGGGGCTGCACCGCTGCCGGTTTTGCGGGTTTTCTCCGCGACGGTGGTTTGCTTGCCGCCGGTAGCTGCTGGTGTTGATGCTTTGGCTTTGGCTTTGGGTGCTTCAACTTCGACAACTTCGCTCATGGCAAAGTTGTTGGTGTTGACGCCTGCATAATTTACTTTGTCAAAGCGAACGATAACTGCGTATTTAATGCCGCTTGGATCTACGGTGGCGACGGTGCCCACTTCTTGATACCAGTAGGATTCTTTGCGGAGAATCCGAACTTTAGAACCACGTTGAGTCATGAGCTTTGTTTCCTTTGCGATAAATAAACGGATAAAGCCTTTTTTTCACTTTAGTCGATCGCGCGACGCATTTAAAGTCTGTCAGGTAATTTTTGTTTTATGCGCCGTTTTTTTGTTGTTTTTTGTAAAGAAAGGTAAACTTTCTTGTCGTCTATCTGTGGAAAGGGAAAAATAAATAACCTTATATTATCTATTAATTGAAAGCTGTGCGATCGGGTTGATAAAAAAATTTACAAATGGGATTTTGTGGGGTGGCGGGGAGATTGTGTTTTTTGGGGCGGGCGGGATTGTATTTTTTGGGTGGGATGCCCAGCCATAAGAGGAGACGGCAGTGCCGTGTCCCTACCGATGATTTTGATGTAGGGAAACGGCATTGCCGTCTCCTCCATAATTAATCAGGCAATCGATGATTTTTGGGGTAGGGAAACGGCATTGCCGTGTCCTTTTCTCATCAAGGGCGATGGCGTTCCGCCCCGCAAGCTACGATTATTTTGATGTAGGGAAACGGCACTGCCGTGTCCGAATTTTCCGTGTTGTCGATTTGCGGATTAATTAACCTTGTATTTAATTATCTCACCGCGCTAAACTATTGCAAAGTATGGGAACTATTTAAATTATGTCGTTAGTTGATTTAGCTAATACAAAAATTCGGGTAATTGGATGCAGTGCGGTGATGGCTGTCGGGCAACTTATTTCAAGTGCGATCGCAAATCCGGGAACACAAGCAGCAGCGGGGATGATGGGCGGCCCGATCGCACTTGGAGGCATTTCTATCTTAGCAGCGATCGCCGGTAGTATGGCTGAGACTATGGCCGCTGATCAACTGGCAAATCGGATGACGGAACGGTTGGGGAAAAATCCGAATATTCTGGACAATCACGATTTGACTAAGGCGGCGGGTGAGGCGATCGGCTATATTTTGCTGGAGGTTGCGGATTCGCCTAAATTAGTGGCGATCGCACTTAGCAAAAATTTGCCTTCTCCACAAAGGGCTTTAGATCGATTAGCCGAGAAAACTCCCGAATACTGGCTGGATATTAACACGAGTACAGCCGATTTGTCAAGGGGTTTACAGATTTCCGAAGAGCAGTTAACCCAGATTTTTTCTGCGGATGTCGAGGAGTTCGATCGAGTTACCGGATTGACACCAGCAGATTGGGCAAGTTTCCTGCGGGAATTCGCGGCCAGCGAGGGCAAATCCTTCGATGCGGAAATCGTGGAATTTGTGGCGGATAAACTGTATGCAACTTTCCCGAAAGCGTACCGCGAAGTGCTGAAACTGGATGCGGCGAAGGGAGGCGAAAAATTTGCCGCGATGCTGTTGAATCTTCACCAAATTGCTTTAGCTGAACTGAGAGATTTGGGGCTGCAAAATGGGGAAATACTGCAAAAATTGGAGGCGGTGGCGACGCAGCAGCAGATTTGTCAAGTGATGGTGAAGTTGGAGGCGATCGAAATTGGCATCCGGGACGATTTGGCGCAGATTCAGAATTTGCTGGAACGATTTGTGGATACTTCGGCACCGAGATTGCCGCTTCCCTACGAGTGCGAAACGATTATTGCCGATCGGACTCAAGACTTTACCGGACGGCGATTTGTGTTTGCAGCAATTGCCGAATTTGTGCAGAACAATCGCAAAGGCTATTTTGTTTTAGAAGCCGATCCGGGTGTCGGGAAAAGTTCAATTATGGCGAAGTTAGTGCTGCTGCTGAAGCGTCGCTGCGTCGCCCATTTTAACTCGCAATCTCAAGGCATTGTGCGCGCGGAACAATTTCTGGAAAATGCCTGCACTCAGTTAATTCGAGGCTATCAACTAAATTATCCGCAACTGCCGGAAAATGCCACCAGAGATGGCAACTTTTTGAGTCGATTGTTGGGGGAAGTCAGCGCTAAATTGGGCGGAAAAAAGTTGATTATTGTCGTCGATGCCCTGGATGAAGTGGATCTGAGTTTGCAGGGGCGCGGTAGCAATGTTTTGTATTTGCCAGATGCTTTACCCGATAACGTTTATTTTATTGTTTCCAAGCGGCCGGAATCTCTGCATTTGCCAAATAATCATCACGTTTTTGATTTGATGCAGTACAGTGCAGAAAGTTTGGCGGATGTCAAGCTTTATATTGACAAACGCACGGGGAACAGCGCGTCAATTCAGAATTGGATTAACCGTCAAAATTTGCAGCGCGAACAGTTTGTGGCGGCGGTGGCAGAAAAAAGCCAGAATAATTTTATGTACCTGCGCTATGTGCTGAATGATATCGATAGTGGCAAGTACAGCGATGTGACTTTGCAAGATTTGCCGAGGGAGTTGGAAGGATATTATGAGAAGCATTGGGCGCGGATGGAAATGGCGGTTAAAGATAAGGAATTGCGCCGCCGGAAGTTGAAGGTGATTTATTTGTTGACCAAAACTCGCAAGCCGGTTTCCTGCGATATTTTGGCGGATTTTGCTGAGGAAGATGCTTTGGACGTGCAGGAAGTTCTCGATGATTGGGAACAGTTTTTGCGTACCAACAGCGATACTCCGCCCGATTACAGTATTTATCATGCGAGTTTCCAAAGATTTCTCCATCGTAAGGATGTGGTGCAGAAAGCTGGGGTTTCGCTGGGGGATATTGAAACGGCGATTTCTGATAATTTGTGGGAGGATTTGTACGGCGATGAGTAAGTTTAAAGAACGGTTGGGGAAACTGTCGCCGAAAAAGCGGCTTTATGCTTTGGAAACTCTGCCGGGGCATTTGGCGGAGAGTGTTCAAGGGGAACGGCTGCATCAGTTATTGACGGATTTTGATTTTATTGAGGCGAAGTTGGATGCGATCGGGGTTCAAGGGTTAATTGAGGATTACGATTTGGCGAGGGTTTCTGATGTTT
Source organism: Oscillatoriales bacterium (assembly GCA_043718495.1). Classification (GTDB taxonomy): domain Bacteria; phylum Cyanobacteriota; class Cyanobacteriia; order Cyanobacteriales; family Microcoleaceae; genus Microcoleus. The sequence continues at coordinate 19,728 of JAYSVM010000165.1, forward strand.
TGTTGTCGGAGGGGCAAACTGAAACTTTGAAGTTGATTCAGGGGGCGATTCGCAAGTCGGCGCACGTTTTGGATAGGGATAAAACGCAATTAGCAGGGCATTTGTTGGGGAGGTTATTACCTTATGAAAAAACTCAAATTGTAGATAAATCTAAGTATTTCTGGGAGTATTTACCATTGATGGCTAGGTTTTTACCCCGTAAACCTGTTAAAAAAGTGACAGAGAAAATCACGCCCCCCTATGACATTCAAGCCATGCTGGAACAAGCCAAGCAGTCAAGAGATTGTCCCTGGCTGCGACCTTTGATATCTAATCTAGAAAGGGCAAATGAGGGTGCGCTGCGGACGTTTGCCGGTCATAGTCAACGAGTAAATGCAGTGGCGATCGCACCGGACGGACTCACAGCGATCTCCGCTTCATACGATAATACGCTGAAAATCTGGGACACCGAGACAGGCCGGGAACTGAAAACTCTCACCGGTCATAGTGAGTCGGTAGAAGCAGTGGCGATCGCACCCGACGGCAAAACAGCGATTTCCGCTTCTTGGGATGAAACGCTGAAAATCTGGGACACCGAGACAGGCGGTGAACTGAAGACTCTCACGGGTCATACTCTATATGTAAGTGCAGTAGCGATCACACCGGACGGAAAAACCGCGATTTCCGCTTCTTGGGATAAAACGCTGAAAATCTGGAACACCGAGACAGGCCGGGAACTGAAAACCCTCACGGGTCATAGTGAGTCGGTAACAGCAGTGGCGATCGCACCCGACGGCAAAACAGCGATTTCCGCTTCAGAGGATAAAACCCTGAAAATCTGGGACACTGAGACAGGCGGTGAACTGAAAACTCTCACCGGTCATAGTTTCCGGGTAAATGCAGTGGCGATCGCACCGGATGGCAAAACCGCGATTTCTGCTTCATGGGATAGAACACTGAAAATCTGGAACACCGAGACAGGCCGGAAACTGAAAACTCTCACCGGTCATGGTGACTCTGTAAAAGCAGTGGCGATCGCATGGGAAGGCAAAATAGTGATTTCCGCTTCATGGGATAGAACACTGAAAATCTGGAACACCGAGACAGGCCGGGAACTCAAAACTTTTACCGGTCATAGTTCCAGGGTAGATGCAGTGGCGATCGCACCCGACGGCAAAACCGCGATTTCTGCTTCACATGATGAGACGCTGAAAATCTGGGACACCGAGACAGGCGGTCAACTGAAGACTCTCACCGGTCATACTCTATATGTAAGTGCAGTAGCGATCACACCGGACGGAAAAACCGCGATTTCCGGTTCTTGGGATAAAACGCTGAAAATCTGGGATACCGAGACAGGTCGGGAACTGAAAACCCTCACGGGTCATAGTGAGTTGGTAACAGCAGTGGTGATCGCACCCGACGGTAAAACAGCGATTTCTGCTTCAGAGGATAAAACCCTGAAAATTTGGGACACCGAGACAAGGCGGGAACTGAAAACCCTCATCGGTCATAGTTACTCAGTAAAAGCAGTGGCGATCGCACCCGACGGTAAAACCGCGATTTCCGCTTCATTGGATGAAACTCTGAAAATCTGGGACACCGAGACAGGCACCGAACTTAGAACCCTGACGGGTCATACTAACTCGGTATATGCAGTGGCGATCGCCCCTAACGGCCTCATAGCGGTTTCAGCTTCATCGGATTACACCCTCAAAATCTGGGATTTGCTTAGCTACAAAGAAATTGCTAGTTTCAGCGGAGATGCTGAGTTTAAGTGTTGTGCGATCGCCCCTGATGGAGTGACAGTTGTAGCGGGCGATCGATCGGGCCGGGTGCATTTCCTGCGATTGGAGGGAGTTAAACATTTGACAGTTGACAGTTGACAGTTGACAGCGAAGTATTTCGTAAAAAACCCGGTTTCTGGGGTCTCGCGATCGGGTTTTTTGGTGGATGGGCGATCGGGTTTTTTGTGGATGGGCGATCGGGTTTTTGGGTGGATGGGCGATCGGGTTTTTGGTGGATGGGCGATCGACTTTTCACTATCAATTATTCAAACCAACTCTGACACTCTCAGCCGCCCTTCCATAGGTTCATACTCATCCTCCAAAAGCCAATACTGTGCCTCATCATAACTCTGACTAGAAAACACAACTTTATAAGCCTCCGCCGGATCGTAGATGCGACAATTTCCCTCAGCATCACTGAGTAACAAAAGTAGATAAGGAGGTGAAAGATTTGGATCGATCCATACCTCTGTAAACTCCCAATTATTCTTGACTAAATCGGCTTCGAGGGGTAGCGTGGTATCGGTTTTCAGCATCAACTTTTATCTCCCCATAGTAAAGTGAAAGATGGCTACCATCCGGGTCAACTCTATAACCAATTGATTCAACAAAGAACATACCATAACGATCGTAGCCGCGAATTGTACCTGTAAATCCTCCATTTTCTATGATAGCTTGAGCTACCTGATTCATAGTAGCCTCATTGTTAAAAACATGAGCAGCACGTCCTTTATTAAGCAATCTTCTCATTTGGGGCGTGTCTGGCAAGTGTTTAGCAATGTGCTTGCTGTCAAGAGTGATTTGACGATTAATTCCACTCATCAATTAATTGCTAAGATTACAGGATATAAAGGATGAGTGCGATCGGCAAACCGCAGTAAAATATTCGTATCTACAAGACATAACATTGCTATGGATGATCCTCATAGATACCAGCACGACTGACTGCAAAATCCGATAGCGCAGGGACATTTACTCCCATGTTTTTTATGGAATCATCGGCCAATTCATCTAAAAGTGTTTCAAACTCGCGATCGCTGATTTCTGCCTCAGAATCACTTACTCTTGATGACAGGCCCGGCGCTGACTTCCAAGTTAGAAAATCAACAAAATTAAGAACAACTTCTAGCTGCGGTTTAGCTAAATAACGCAGCTTATCTACAATGCTTTCAATTACAGCTTCCATACATTTATAGCTGAGCTTTAATTGTGATACGTTTCCAGTGATTGTAGCCTAAATATTAAATTTTGTCAAATTGAACTCCTCAAACATGAGGATTTGGCATCACAATCAATCCTATGCCATTTAAATCCCTGGCGGTTGGAAACCGCGTCTTGTCAAACGATGTCCGCGCAACGCGAGACTAAGAAATTCAGCATCAACTTTTATCTCCCCATAATATCAAGCAATTATCCTTATCTCAAGAAAGTGCGATCGCCCGTACAAACCAAACAACAGAATTATCAACAACTTTTCAGGTCAAAGATACATAATTTCTGATATACTCTCAACTACCAATATTTACAGCAGACACAGTTGGCGACATCAACAGCAGGGCGAAAACCATGGAAACAGTCGAAACGATGGAAACAATAGACACTCGCACGCAAACCCGCTACTGGGGTAGTGTTACAGTAATAGACGCAGGCGATCGTTATAAAATCAATCGTATAGAACTCAAGCCAGGCCACCACATCAGCACCCAAATGCACTATCACCGCAGCGAACATTGGGTTGTTGTCTCTGGCACCGCTAAAGTGATCTGCGACGACAAAGAAACTATTTTGATGCAAAAACAGTCAACCTACGTTCCCATGAATACTCCTCACCGTGTGGAAAACCCAGGTGTCATTCCCCTGGTGATGATTGAAATTCAAAATGGTGAATACCTCGGTGACGATGACATCATCCGCTTTCCCCAAGATGCTCACGAAGAAGATTAATTCTTAACCATTAAAAGTGTAGGGGCAGTTTCAGAAACTACCCCTACATTTTTATATTAAAATTGTTAAACACAAACATCTGATATCAAAACAGGCGATCGACCTAGGGCAGTGCAGCATTCTTCAACTCAACATTCGCCATGTTGGCATTTCTGAGATTAGCACCAGTCAAGTCCGAACCCACCAAATTAGCACCACTCAAATTAGCACCACTCAAATTTGCATCCCGCAGGTTGACTCCCAGCATATCCATTCCCAACAAACTCCCACCTCTGAGAGTGACATTCGCTAGATTCAACAATGACTGACGGACATTTTTGAGGTTTGCACCAGTCAAATTCGCACTCTCCAAATTAGCTCCGATTAGATTCGAGCTGCTGAGGTTGGCATTTTTCAAGTTCGCAATCACCAAACCTGCCAAATTCAAATTAGCACGGCTCAAGTCAGCCTGCTCCAAGTTCGCACCGTGCATTCTAGCAGCGATTAAGCTGGCACCTGGTAGTTTGGCATTGCTGAGATTGGCTTGATTTAACTTGGCTTCATTGAGATTAGTACCGCTCAAATTCGCCCCGCTCAGATTCGCCAGGCTCAAATCTGCGCCACTGAGATCCATACCAGAAAGTTGCGATCCTGTCAAGTCGCATCCGGAACAACTTTTTGTTTCTAGTAACTGCTTGACATCTTCTGGATTTTCGGCTTTCACTGGGGAGGTAAAACCGATCGCCATTAGTAACGCTGTAACTGCCAAAATCTCAAGTTTCATATAACCACTCCCACCAAATCTCTTATTACTAATATAAGTGATTTTTTGAGAAATTTGAGCGATCGACATCTTGAATACAGTGTGACAATAATCACTGTGTTTTGTACCAAAAAATGCAATGATTGCCTATGTTGCAAAGTTTCAAATCTTGTAAAGAATCATTGCTTTTTCAGGAACCAGAAGGGAAAAGCTTGCGTCGGTTCTAAGCTCACACCAGTGACGTTTTTTTGAGCAAAGGTATAATCTTTATCCTGCCAAAGAGGGATGAAAGGTACATCTCTACCTAGTATGTCTTGAAGTTCACCAAAAATAGTCTTGCGGATTTCGGGATTTGCTTCTTTTCGCTGTTGGGCTATCAGTGAATTTACGCGATCGCTATAATAAAACGAACCCTGGCCTTGGCTAGCACCTTTTTCGCAGCCCCCAGCGGCCGAACCCGTGGCACAGTCCAAAAATGGCTGCATATAGTTATCAGCATCGAAAAAGTCAGCATACCAATCTACCAACACCGTAGGATAAATTCCCTTCTCCACATTTTGAAACAAAGTGGGAGCTTCCACACTATTAACTTCTACCTGCATTATCCCGTCCATTTTGAGTTTAGCAAGCGCCTTGATGGTACTCGCAACTAAACCTCTTTTTGTGGAACCGGAAGGATGCCAGATTTGCAGCACTAAAGGATTTGCGGCTGAGTATCCCGCTTTAGTCAATAGTTCCTTAGCTTTTGCCATGTTCGCATCGCCGTACAGTTCCTTAAAAACAGGCTTGTGAACATCAAAGGTTGTGGGAATCAAACTGTACAGTGGTTGTGCTTGTCCACGCAATACGCGATCGTTGATCAGTGGTCGATCGATCATAGCTGCGATCGCCTGTCTCACATCTATATTATCCAGCGGTTTAGACTTGATATTCAGCGTCATATAACTGACTGTACTGCTCTGGGCCACAAATTCCTGCCATTTCCCCTTTTTTGCCCCCTCATCCAAACTACGAACTTGATCCGCATCCAGAGACAAATAAGCAACGTCAACTGCACCAGTCCGAAAAGTATTAAACAAATTAGCTGAACTAGAAAGCAGCAACAAATCTATTCCCTGATTAGCAGGTTTTTCACCCCAGTATTTATCAAATACATCAAACTTGAGAGAATTAGTACCATATTTTGCCAATTTGTAGCGTCCAGTTCCCACAAAAGTATCTGGTTTAAATTTGCCATCCCCAATTTCATAAGCTTTGGGAGAAATTGCACAAGTACCAGCAAATGTTAGTAGAGCAGAAAAAGCAGCAAAAGGTTTTTTTAATTTAAAAGTTAACTCATATTCGGCCGTCGCTTTCACAGATTCTACTGCATCGCCTAACAGAAAAGCTGGACGACCACCATTTTTGATAAACCGCTCCAAGGAAAACGCCATTGCTGCGGCATTGAAGGGTGTATCATCGTGAAAAATCACTCCCTGACGCAAAGGGATTACATAGGTTAATCCATCGGGGCTGATTTTCGGCATTGCTGTCGCTAAATCAGGGATTAATTTAGTAGTCCCAGACTCGTAGGTGTAGAGAGTATCACCCAAATTGTGCAACAATTGTCCTGATATGACTTCGTAGGCATCCGCAGGGTCGATCGTCCGCAGTTTCAAGGTTGTGCCAATGGTAATGCGATCGTTCTGAGCATTGTCAGTCGCAGAATTAACTGATTGATTTGTCCGCTGTCCGCAACTTGCCGTTAGAAAGCAGCAAAGACTGAAAAGCGCTAGAACTTTAATTACAGAAGATCTTATAGATATTTTAGCCAGTAGGCGATCGGTTCCCATTGTCATTTTACCGAAAATTTGGGTAAAAGCCCCGTCCTTATAGGACGGCTTTAATTGCGAGTGTAAAGATTCATGAATCGGTCGATTTATAGCCACAATTTCTTTTAAAAATGATAGAATAATTCCATGATTGTACTAGAGTTCAAGTTAAAAGGCAAGCCACAGCAGTATCGGGTTATCGACGAGATGATCCGCACAGCGCAGTTTGTCCGAAACAAAGCTCTTAGATATTGGATCGACAATCAGGGAGTCAAGTTAGTCGATCTCTACAAACAATGCGCCATCATGGCCTCATTGTTTGAATGGGCAGGCAAACTTAACTCAATGGCGCGTCAAGCTTCGGCTGAACGTGCCATTTTTGCGATTCAACGTTTCTTCTCAAATTGCAAGGCTAAGAAACCAGGGAAAAAAGGATATCCGCAATTCAAAAAGCACACTCGCTCTGTAGAGTATAAGACATCGGGATGGAAACTTTCCACCGACAAAAGATGTCTAACTTTCACAGATGGCTTTGCGGCTGGAACATTTAGATTGCTCGGTAGTAGAGACTTGCATTTTTACGCACCCAGTGAAATAAAGCGAGTCAGAGTAGTTCACCGTGCCGATGGTTAGTACGCTCAGTTCTGTATCAATGTGGAGCGGACAGAAGAAGTTATCCCCACGGGCAAAACGATTGGCATAGATGTGGGATTGAATCACTTTTATACCAATAGTGACGGGGAAACAGTCTCGAATCCTCGATATCTCCGTAAAAGCGAAAAAGCCTTAAAGCGAGTACAGAAACGAGTTTCTCGAAAGAAGAAAGGTTCTGGCAATCGCAAAAAGGCGATCAATAAGCTAGGAAGAAAACACCTAAAGGTCAGTAGGCAACGTAAAGACTTCGCCATTAAGACGGCGTTGTACGTGGTGAAATCTAGCGATTTCGTAGCCTACGAAAACCTTCAAGTGAGAAATATGGTAAAAAACCATAAACTTGCTAAATCAATTAGCGATGCAGCGTGGTCACAGTTTGCTCAATGGTTGCAATATTTTGGAAAAGTGTACGGTAAAACAGTGGTTGCTGTTGCTCCTCAGTACACTTCCCAAGATTGTTCAAGTTGTGGGAATCGTGTTCAGAAATCGCTATCCGTCAGAACTCATATTTGCTCATGCGGTGCGGTGTTAGACCGCGACCATAATGCAGCTTTGAACATTCTGGCCCTCGGATTGAGGCAAGCAGGGATTAATCTAAATACGGTGGGGCACACCGGAATTAACGCTTGGGGACAGACCGACCTCTACTCGCTGGTGGTGACATCAACGGGCAAGCCGTCTGACTGAACCAAGAATCCCCGCGCGTTCACGCCGGGGAGTGTCAAGAAATAAGTCAAAATACAGTTATATCATTTTGCTGTAACTTTACGGCAGGCAAATTAAAATTGTAGGGTGTGCAGCGCACACCTTACAATTAGATGAATAAGCTAGGTGAGACTTTAAAATAATCACCTAGTGCCTTAGCTTGTGCCTTACTAATCGCTCTTTTCCCATTCACAACCTCGGACACTACGCCACTCGATCCAATGATACCTACCAAGTCCGCTTGACGGGTGCTACTCGATTCCATGATATGTTGCAAAATTTCATGGGGTTCGGATTTGTCGATCGGATAATTTTCGGCATCATAAACTTCAATGAGCGTTACCAACAACTTGTGTAAAGCATTCTCTTCTGGAGTGCAGTTTTTAGCGAACGTTAGCCGTTCTACCACTGCTAGGAGGCGGTCATATTCGTCTTCGGTTTCGATCGCCTTTGGAGCGATTTCTGCCAGTAAGCTGCTATAAGTAGCTCGATCAAAAGTAATCATCATTTTTCCATTTATCTTTGTCGTATTCAGCGTGGGTTAGAAAATATTTGTAGTAAAGAGTTTGCTTCTGGTAGTTGATGCCGACAATCAGGCGATATTCATTGCCTTTGATATTAAAAACGGTGAATTCTCCAACTGATTCGGCATCCCGGTAAATCTTGCGAACATCCTCCAAATTCTGCCATTCTGCTTTCTGGACAGTTTGATCCCATTTATTAATGATATCTTTGACATCAGGATACTTTGCAGCATCATTACGGAGGTTCTTAATCGACATTAAGTGCATTGGTTTTGTATTTTTTGGAATTTTTGATTTTTTGGAGTTTCATGTATTGTGTGGATTGCTTTGTTTTGGTTACTATACTTATACTCTCATTTTGAGAGCAAGATGTCAAGGCCCAATTACTATCACTCATAAGATGGAAGTCACAGATACCCGGATAGCTGTTTCTAACTTGCTATCTAAGAATTACCAATTCCCAATTCCCTATGCCCCATGCCCAATTCCCCATGCCCAAATATTAAATCCCTTTGAGTAAAGATCGCCAATCCCGACAGCGTTTCAGATAAATCCGAGCCACCCGATCGATCGGATTTGTCCGCAAACACTCTTCAAATAATTTTCCTGCTTCTCGGAACTCCTTGCGATCGCACAATAACATAGCTTCATTATATATATCCAAATTTTCTAGCTTTGCCGATCGAGCTTCCGCAGAATCCGCATCAAATACTTCATAGACTGTCACAAATTTAGATTTCCCTTTCACCTGTACCTTATCCACGATGCGAATAGCATAATCAGCAGGATTTTCCAACCTCTCAAAAGTTGCCTGAGAAATTAACAGTGGTACCCCATAATTTTTCGTCAATCCTTCAATCCGAGAAGCCAAATTAACCGCATCACTAATCACAGTGCTATCCATACGGCTTTTGCCACCAACAGTCCCTAGCATCAAAGAACCCGTATTAATCCCAACACCAATTTGAATCGGGATGTACCCCACACTTTGACGGTCTTGGTTGTATGCAGTCAGAATATGTAGCATCGCAATACCAGCTTTAACTGCATCATCCGCACAGTCGCTAAACAGAGCCATAATTGCATCACCCATGTATTTGTCAATAAACCCATTATTGTTAGCAATCGCAGGCTCCATCCGCGAAAGATAAGCATTGATAAAATTAAAATTTTCTTGCGGATTCATGGTTTCAGAAAGCGTTGTGAAATCGCGGATATCCGCAAACAAAACCGACATTTCCTCCTGTACTTGGTCGCCTAAATTGACATCAATAATACTTTCATATCCCAGCAAATAAAGAAATTGATGGGGTACAAATCGCCCGTAAGCATCTGTTAATTCTGATTCAGCATCAAGAGAATTTTCCAAGCTTTGATTGACTTCAGAGAGTTCCTGAATAAACTTATGGCGCTCGGCTTCGGCTTGCTTGCGCTCTGTGATATCTTGAAGAACCGCGATCGCAAAAGCAACCTTACCCTCTTCATCAAAAATTGGCGTACCCCAACCCTCGATCGGGACTTTCTTATCTGATTGATGAACTTCCATATCCTCAGCCGTCGAAGTTTCCCCCCGCAAAGCTCGGACAATCGGCAAATTCTCAAACGGGTAAATCGTATCAGTTCCCGCCACATAAATTTGATAAACTTCTGACAAGTCCTCAACAGCATTTAAAGACACAACTCCTTGCCCTAGCAACTGCTGTCCCGCACGATTAACGTAGTAAGGTTGACCCAGAGAATCGATCACAGCCACCCCAATCGGAATAGCTTCGAGAAACCGAGCCAGCTTGATTTCACCTTCCCGCACCGCCTCCAATGCCCGATCGCGCAACTCGCTAGTAAGACTATCAGAGTGTTCAGCAGTAGTTTCCAGCACAATTTCCAGATCCGCTTTTTCCTCCTTCAAGTCTTCCACTTGCTGGCGCAATCTTTCTATCTCCAAAAGTAGCTGTTCTCTCGATATTTGTTCTTCTAACATAACCCTAGAACTTGCGCCTTTACCAACAGACAATTGCATCATATTCTCAACCCAAAAGATGCTAGCAATTCCTATAATAATTCCAAAATTAAAGCAGGCATGAGGCGCTGCAAATTCTTTAAAGATTTAGCTTGCCAAGCAACAGATTTAGAGCCTTGTACGATCATTTTTACCTCAGCTTTTTTTCGCACCTCAATGATGAACTTAGACAGCATACTGATACCTGAACTGTTCAAAAATTCTAACTGCTGCAAATTCAGAGTAATTTTTCCCGCATCCCCATCGACTATATCGCCTAGCAACTTGGTAATTGGCTGGTATTCTTCAGGCCCGCTTAGTCGTAAGGATCCCGAAAAACTCACCGTCGTTGTCTCTTGATCGTAGCAGATGCCGTATTGTTCTGTCTTAATTTCCATTTCGGCGAAAAAATCTCCTTAAACACAATCAATGCCAGATCAGCTTATACTGTTAGTTGCACCATTGTTGTCACTGCAATCACTTCCGGGTCTTTTTGCACAATCTCGAACTTCCAGCCCATCTTAGCGCTATAGTCGTTGAGCATAGTCAGTAAGCCTAACCCAGAGCCGCTACAGTTTTCATCCGCAGCATTTTTTTCCAACCGATCAATATACATCTCACTGGGATCGCAAACTAGCAGCTTCTGAATATAAACCTGAAACTTCTCAACTGATAGTGGTGGAATACTGTTGGCAACTGAGAAGATCAGTCCATTCTCCTCCAATTGCAGTTTAATATCGATCGGGTAGTACGAATTTTCATCGTTAAACTTCATTGCATTCTCCAGTAACTCATTAGCAATATAGCTAACCGCACTTTTAATCTCGGCTTGTCTTGTCAGTGCCGAGGAGTCCTCTTGATTCCCAGGAAAAAAAGTCGTCAGGTAGTCAGCGAGGAAATCAGCCGACAAACCGTTGTTCCGCCAGCGCTGTTTCAGGGGAATAGAACTAGGAGAAAATCCAATGATCAAGTATTCCTGGCTGGGAGTCGGTTCAATGAAATCACCGAAGGTTTGAGTCATTTTGATTTGTCTATTGTCTGTTGTCATTGGTTATTAGTTATTTGTTATTAGTTATTGGTTATTTGTTATTTGTTATTTGTCAGTTGCAGTGCCCTATGCCCTATGCCCTATGCCCTATGCCCTATGCCCCACTATTTATTTTTGTTTGAGGATTAGCAATGTGATATCATCAAAAACTTTTTGTTCACCGATATGCGATCGCACATCATGAATTACAGCGTGCCTGATGTCTGATGCCGTTCCCTGCCAATTAATTTGTATTATCTCAATTAACCGCTCTAAACCATAAAGCAATTTTTCCATATTTTCAGCTTCCGTAATCCCGTCAGTGTACAGCACCACCACATCTCCTGTATATAACTGGACCAGCTTTTCAGCAACAAATTCAGTAATATCCACATCCAGCCCGATCGGGAAACCCAAATCTATTGTATCAAACCGTTCCACAGAACCGTTACACCGCACTACAATCATTTCTTCGTGCTGCCCACTCAACTTGAGCATTCCTGCCTCATAGTCCAACAAAGCAAGACTAGCATTCTTATCAGATTTCATACGTTGCACATTATCGTAAATTGCCCGGTTGATAGCACTTAAAAATCTGACTGGATCTGGTTCATTGTAAGCCAGCAAAGTCCGCACCGCCGTTTGTACCATAATCATTAAAACCCCACTTTCTAATCCATGTCCTGTGACATCGCCGATCCCAATTTTCACTCTACCATCTTGCTGGAGTACATCATAATAATCACCGCCTACTTCATCAGCAGACTCCATAAATCCTGCAATATCTAAACCAATCACTTCCTTAAGTTCTAGGTCTTTCGGTAGCAGCATTTGCTGAATTTTGCGAGTAACATCTAATTCAGAACTCATTCGCATATTTTCGGATTTTAGGCGATCGTTAAGAACAGTAATTTCGAGATTAGCATGAACTAATGCGTCAGCAATATTGTTGAACGAAACTACAACTTGTCCTAATTCATCTTTGTTATCCAAGATGATTTTGTGATTTAGATTCCCACTTGCCATTTTTTTTGAAGCTTCGTCAAGTACCAATACAGTTTCCATAACAGCCTGGTAAAAAGATACAAATACATAAGTTACTACTGCTAAACTTATTGACACAACTACAGAAATCATGATTTTTTTTCTGATGAAATTATCAATTCGTCTTTGAAGCAACCCGTCTAATTCATTGATGCTTTTGTCCCACAATTCAAAACTTAAATTAAAAGCTCGATCGCTAGCATCAATATAGGCATAATGTTCAATTGATATAGATGGGTAGTTTAGTTTATCTAGCTTCCTAGATAATTGGGAAGCTATAAAGTTAAAGCTTTTCAAATCCTCGACTAATCGCCCTCCCCTAGAATTGTTGTTTTTAAATGCAATATCCATATTAATTGCTAAAGCATCATTAACCTCTCTCAATCTGATTGAAAGAGCAATAAATTGTGTTCTCTCATCTTGTGTAGCTTGTGTAGAATTGGAACGCAGGCTAATTCTTTCAGAAAGTATCCTAATGTCTGACAATATTTTTTGTATTTCTGGGAGTTTTATTAAAGTAGTATCCATCAAATAATAAGTATCTAAATCTGGATCTAGTACGAGGTTAGAAGTATCCCCAATATGACTGTTCAATGAATTAATATTTACCGCTAAATCTTGATATAAAAAATCATAAGTCTCTAAACTCCACTGGTAGCGACGACGTTTAAAATTTTGCCATTGAATATATATGTTATCAATGTATTCAGTATGATTTAATATGTTTTTGAGGTCGTTATCTATATTTGAAATTTTTTGAAATTGTGAGTCGATCTTAGCTTCTAACTCTGCCCTCGTCTCTGGCTGATTTAAATTTGTGTTTAAAGGCTGATAATCTAACAATTGAAGTTTCGGTATGTGTTCTCTCAACTGTCGCAGGGAGCGCAGGTATTGATTGCCATAAATTTCCTTTTGGGTCAAATTAACCTGGCTGTTGATTTCGGATATCAGCAGGTATATAACTAATGTTAATGGCATGGCAAAGAGAAAGCCAATCAGGGTGAATTTTTGGGGATAGCTCAACCGATTCATTAAATGGATGCCCAAGGATTTTCTTTTCATATTTGATACAATTCATAAATATTTTACTAAAAAAGTAGCCAAAGCTACCGATTTTTTTGAATGCTTGCTCAAGGAGTCGATTTTTTACGCAAGACAAGAGGTTTGAGGGCGATAAATATACTTAGGACTTACGCAGGCAGAGTCTGAAACCCGGTCAAAAAATCGGCAACCAAAGCCCATAGTTTGCTTAGGGCTTGGTGAATGTCAGTGCAAGTTTCCTGAAACACTAATCCAGACACGGTAGAAGACAATACTTGCATCGCTGCATTCATAATGTCAGTTATTGACAAAGGAACCAACACTAACATTAGCAGTGTCTAAAGAAGTATCTGTAGTGTAGTGCTCAGCAGTGATCGCAACTTATGTGAAGTGAGGTGGAGGGTTTGTGATGAAACGAATTTCGGAAAATAACTCTCAAAAGAGTCAAAACCTAGCCCAAAAGCAGCCTAGTCCTTTGGTATTGGCTTTGGTGTTAACAGGAATTCTGGTATTGGAGATGTATCCGGCCTTAATAGACACGGCTGCGGCTCATGCTGGCGCAGTCAAAAATTCCTTGACCAAATTGGAAAGCCAAGAGCAGCCAAGGGTAAAGCAATTTCTCAAAGCATCAGTTATCAAAAAAATCAGCTATTCCGAATTTGCACTGAATAATGTAACTTCCAAACCAGACAATTTGACCCAGGGTTCGCACCAAAATCCCCCGAATCAATTGCCTGCTTCTATTGTTGAGGCTATTCGCCTGGATTTGTCGCGCCAAACTGGTATTGCTGCTAGGCGGTTGCGAGTGACTGAATCGAGTCGCCAAAGTTGGCCGAACACTTGTTTGGGACTAGGGACAAGTGATGAGTTGTGTGGACAAATGATTGTGGAAGGTTGGCGGGTTGTGGTTTCTGATGGTAGCAAAATTTGGGTTTATCGCACCGATGCGAGGGGAAAGGTGTTCCGTTTGGAAAAGTTAAGAAATTAGAAAAGTTATGAAATTAGGACACGGCAGTGCCGTGTCCCTACCGTGATTAATTGTAGGGACACGGCAGTGCCGTGTCCCTACCGGATTTAATATCAAGTTCAATTAGGTTGTCTTTCGATGAGTCCACCGCCAAGCAGCACATCCCCGTCATACCAAACAGCGGCTTGTCCGGGGGTAATGCTCAACTGCGGTTCGTCAAAAATCAACTTAACTCTGACACCGCTGGCATTTTCTGCTTGGGATGATTCTAGGGGAATTACTGTGGCAGGGACTGCTTGCGATCGATATCGAATCTGCACTTCGGCCCGAATTGGAGCCGTTGGCTGTGCTACAGAAACCCAATTCACTCTCTGGACATAGCACTCGGATTCTACTGCCAAAAGCCGATCGCCCACAATTACCCGATTCCCGGTAGCATCCAGTTCAATCACGTACAGAGGTTCCGGTGCCGCAACGCCCAGGCCCTTCCGTTGCCCGATCGTGTAGTGGTGTACGCCGTCATGTTGTCCGAGCACTCGCCCGTCCTTGTGAACAATGTCACCTTTTTTCGGAGCAATGTATTTGTCCAGAAATGCTCGCATCGAACCGTTACTTTCCACCAAACACAAATCCTGGCTTTCTGGCTTATCAGCATTTGTCAAGCCAAACTCAGAGGCAATTTTGCGAGTTTCAGTCTTGGTAATTTCCCCTAAAGGAAACTCAGTACCTGCTAGTAAATCCTGTGTCAAATCGTACAAGAAATAAGACTGATCTTTGCCGGGATCGATCGCGCGTCGCAACTGAAAGCGATCGGTATCAGCATTGTAAGTAATCCGAGCATAGTGGCCTGTGGCAATTTTTTCTATGCCGAGTTCTTCGTGAGCGTATTTGAGCATCGGGCCGAATTTAACAGTTTTATTACACTGCGAACAAGGCAAAGGCGTAATTCCAGCACTATAACCATCCACCAAAAAATCCACAATACTTGCCTGAAAAACCTCGCGGCTGTCTACGATGTGGTGGGGAACGCCCAACTGTTCACAAATTTTAGCTGCATCCACCATACCTTCAGAGCAGCACTGACCTTTGCCTTTCATCAGCCACAGGGTCAGACCCACCACTTCATATCCTTGATGGTGTAAAATTGCGGCTGCTGCGGAACTATCGACCCCGCCTGAGAGGCCTACAACAATCTTGTTCATGATTGGGAGAAAACTTGGTATTTTACTGTTAGTTTGTTCGATCGAGCTAATTTATTATAGTACAAAAATACTACAAGCTGCCACTGCTGCTGTTAGGTTAAATTTTAACACTGAATTATGACTATTGAAAAGTTTGTTGTTACCGCCGACCAAATGCGGCAAATAGAAACCAGAATCTTTGCTGCTGGAATGCCCGTAGCAGCTTTAATGGAAAAAGTCGCCGGACTGCTTGCCAAACGCATTCAAGCACTTTTGTCTGAATGGGGAAATATTGGTAGTTTTAAACTTCCTGCGATCGGTATATTAGTTGGGCCTGGACACAACGGGGGCGATGCTTTGGTTGTTGCTCGTGAATTGCACTTTCAAGGATTCCAAGTATTTGTCTATTGTCCCTTTTCTAAACTGAAAGAGTTAACGGACTGTCACGCTCAGTATGTACGTTCTTTAACTATTCCTTTTTTTGACACAATTGAAGCGCTTAAAAACTGTGATCTTTTTATAGATGGTTTATTTGGATTTGGGTTGGAACGCGAAATTTCTTATCCTGTCAGCACTGCGATTGATGAAATAAATCAATTAAATAAACCTATTTTTAGTATTGATATTCCGTCGGGAATTCATACTGATACTGGAGAAGTTTTGGGAACGGCAATCCGAGCTACTCATACATTTTGTTTGGGTTTGTGGAAGTTGGCATTTTTGCAAGACAAAGCATTAGAATATGTCGGTACATCGGAGTTGATTGATTTTGATATTCCCTTGGCAGATATTGCTAAGATATTGGGCGATTTCCCGGCAATACAACGCATTGCCAAAGCATCTGCAACTCAGTATTTACCATTACCCCGATCGCCAATTGCTCATAAATACACCAACGGTCATTTATTAATTATCGCAGGTTCTGGCAAGTACACTGGAGCGGCAATTTTGTCGGCATTGGGAGCAAGGGCAAGTGGCGTGGGAATGCTATCGATTGCAGTGCCTGAATCAATTAAACCGATCTTGAGCAGTCAGTTACCAGAGGCATTAGTCATCGGATGTCCAGAAACGCGGAGTGGCGCAATTAAGGATTTGCCAGTAGGAATTGATCTGGGAGATTATGATGCGATCGCGTGCGGGCCTGGTTTGACCTTGGAAGCGGCGATTGCGGTAGAATCTGTATTAGAGTGCGATCGACCTTTAATTCTAGATGCCGACGGTTTAAATATCCTCGCTCAACTTGGCACTATTCCCATTTTATCGGAACGCTCAGCATTGACTGTAATCACGCCTCATCCAGGGGAATTCAAGCGTTTATTTCCCGAATTAGCCGACAAAATGGGCGATCGTATTGCTGTAACTCAACAAGCGGCTCAGCTTACCGGTGCAGTGGTATTGTTGAAAGGAGCCAGAGTTTGCATTGGTTTTGTCGATGAGCGCGATTCCCTACGCGATAGCGACGCTTCACGTACTATCACTTACCTCAACCCCGAAAGCACCCCAGCCCTAGCTAGAGGTGGCAGTGGCGACGTTTTGACGGGTTTGTTGGGTGGTTTGATCGCAAGTGCGATCGCCCGCAAATCGCCCCCAAAATCAGTAGTAGAAACAGCGGTTTGGTGGCACGCTAGAGCCGGAATGATGGCCGCCAAAGAACGAACAGAATTAGGAGTTGATGCCTTTACTTTAACAGAATATTTAATCCCAGCCTTGCGGGAATTTTATTAGCCAATTCGGACGCAGCCATGCCGTTTCCCTACAATTAATCTAGCGTAGGGACACGGCATTGCCGTCTCCTCTTCATTCCGATACCACCGGATTTGAGATGTAACTCAAATGAGTGACACTTAAATACGTTACCACATTTAAGTGTCACTATAAAAAGCGACTGTGCAACCACAAAACCGATTAGTTATACCTGAAGTATCAAATGCAAACACTCAAACAAAAAGAGGATTTCCATCATGTACACAGAACAAACCAGCCTCAATAATCAAGCTATGACTCTCGTCGCTGATACTACTTCTGCTGAATCAACTATTGCAATTACTCAACCATTTGCACTGATCAAAACCACTTTGCAGCTTGGTTCTACAGGTCAAGCTGTCAAGGAACTAGAACAGCTTCTATTTCATTGGGGATATTATTACGGTTTGATTGATGGCATTTTCGGTATCCAAGTTCAAAATGCTGTCAAAAGCTATCAACACCGCGTCTTTTTACTTGAAGATGGAGTTGTCGGTTCTACAACCTGGCAAGCACTATACTCAGGTGCACCTGTGAATATGCCGATTCTGATGAATGGTAGTTCAGGTAATGCTGTCAAAGTTCTTCAGAATGTCTTGAAATTGAATGGATACTATTTCGGTTTTGTGGATGGATTCTTCGGGATAATGACAAAAGTAGCAGTGATACAATTCCAAACAAATAAGGGTTTGTCACCAGATGGAATTGTCGGCTTTAGAAGTTGGCACGCTTTGAGCAAGTTGCCACATTAATAACACTGGAAAGCGAGGACATGGCAGTGCCGTGTCCCTACCCGATTAATTGTAGGGAAACGGCACTGCCGTGTCCTAATTGTAGGCAAATTGGGCAAATCTTAAATTAGCCCTTGATAAAATCTTCTAATTTATGAGCTATCTTCTCAACAATTCCCTCCGAATTAGGTGCGGCCGATGATTCTGCTTCAATTCGCTTGACAGCATCTTCTGGCAGATTCAGCAACTGTACTAATTTTTGATAAGCTGCTGCTTCTTCAGCATTGATTTTTGGTTCATCGGGAGTGCGAGAACTAGATGCAATCACCTCATAGCCTAGTTGCAGCACCAGTTCCTTTTCCTCCTGACTTTCTAGTTGGTGAATCAACTCATCCAGTGGAATATTCTGCATAACGTAGTCGCGGAGTTCTTGTTGCAATGTTTGGCCATCGACATCGGCAGCAAATAAACCGCAAAAGCGATTAAGCATTAAATTGACTTCTTCTGTCGCTAATTCTCCGTCAGCCCATGCCATAGAAGCAACAATTCTCAACAGGTTCATCTGGCGGGGTGTAATTGATGGAGGAGGTGGGGTTTGCATCATAAAATTGGTATTTGTTATTTGTTATTTGTTATTTGTTATTGGTAGTAAACCACAAATATAGCAGTTCTAAATGAAGTAACATCTCAAATATGTAGGTTGGGTTGAGGAACGAAACCCAACTCTTTATTTAAAATCAAGTGTTGGGTTTTGCTATCGCTCAACCCAACT
The DNA here is from genome assembly GCA_043718495.1 of Oscillatoriales bacterium. Taxonomy (GTDB): domain Bacteria; phylum Cyanobacteriota; class Cyanobacteriia; order Cyanobacteriales; family Microcoleaceae; genus Microcoleus. The sequence continues at coordinate 38,376 of JAYSVM010000165.1, forward strand.
TACTTCATCTATCTGCCCTTCGACCCTTCGACTTAGCTTATCCTGAGCCCTTCGACTACGCTCAGGATAAACTACGTCGTTCGCTTCGACTTAAAGGGCTCAGGACACCGCTTCGCTCAGGGTACTGTAACTACCAACTACTAACAATCATTTGACATACTCACCGCCCTAAAAGTGCGGTGATTCTTGACGCTTCATCGACTGGTGCAACCGAAGTTGTCTTACCCTGTCTCTGCGTCCGTTTAGAGTCGTGGCAATCCCCTATCCCGACTGTCTGTATCGTTTTGTTTAAGAAACATTAACAATACTTTTGATTTTGCTTCCAGGTTGGATTTTAACCATTGCCCTTCAGTCTTTCCCTATTGCTAGATCAGTCCCGGTTTCAACTCAA
>JAYSVM010000166.1:0-38286 GCA_043718495.1 Oscillatoriales bacterium
TGCGGTTTTTGGCAAGGACGAGTTTTGGATATTTACATCACAGATGAAGTCACAAGTCAAGAGGAAACTGTCAACCAAAAAGGACAACTCGTAATTGTAGATAACTTAGAACCGCGAATTAATTTAGAAGTTGGTGACAAAACTGGATTTACGACTACACTCACAGCGCCACTGCAAAAAAATCATCAGGGAATTATCAGAGGCCAAGCTGCTTTGATGTTAATCATGTCCAATCAAGAAGACTTGGGTAGAATTGCCAAAGTTTCAGATATTTACATTCCCAGCCGCGAAGTGTGGGTGAGTGACTATCCTTTTTTGCGTAAAGATGTGTTTGTGGAAATGAGTCAGCAGATTAAGAAAGGTAGGCAGAAAAAAACGGGTGATAATGATAATAGAAGCACAAAAAGGCGATCGTCCGCCGATTATTAATTTTGTGCAATTCCACCATAATTATTGTAGAACAGGCGGCCTCGGATGTAGGTTGGGTTAAGCGTAGCGCCACCCAACAAATCTACGAAAAATGTTGGGTTTCGTTCCTCAACCCAACCTACAATTTAAGGCAATTCAGGGGAGAGAAAACACGCCCTAGGGGGGACAAGAGCCTAATCGTCAAACAGGAGTCTCTGATTACATTTGACCTGGTTGTTGACACCAATGGACACGCTTGAGTGTCCTAATTTCGGCCACTCCTATCAGATTTAACTCACGTCCTCAAAAATAGTTTCAACCTCGTAAACACCACCACAATTAAAGCCACAATTGCCGTATATCCAAACCCCCTCAAAAAACCCATAAACGGATCAGTTGAAGTCATCTCAATAATCCTAGGTTCCCATTCATTTAAAACCAGAATTGGCCAAACAATATTCGCAAATCCCACATAGCCAATCATCGGATTCACACCATTATCAATAAACAACTGCAACCACCATCTTTTTTGAAACACATCGATAATTATCGTCAACCCAATTAACATAAAAATTGCCATTCCAGTCGTCACAAAAAAGTAACTCATCGTCGCCGAATCTTTCTTGATTCCGCCTTCATAAGGCTCAAATAGCAAACCCAAAACTAGCCAATAAAACCCCCATTTATAAAGACGATTTAATAAATTTTCTGTGACATTTCCCGGATTTTTCAACAAAATCAAACCGCACAAACAAAGCACAAGCGTCACTGCCGAAGTCTGCCACACCAATCTAGCTTGCAGCCCCACCAACAAAACTAAATTGACAGCAAACATCAAAATGACAATACTAAAATAGCGGAGACTCTTCCAGTTAGCATAAATCTCCTCTTCAGGGGAACGATACTCTATCCACCGATAAAGCAAATCCCCGACGATAGTACCGGGAATTATAATAAACAAATACTTAAAATAATCAAATTGAAAAATCCAAGGTGCAGGAGAGTAAAACCAAACTAACTTAATCCAACCATCTGTACGAGATGCCAGTCGCATCGCGAATACAAAGCCCAAAAAACCCACTCGCAACCACGTATTTGAACGAGTAAACAGCCAAATTATCGAACCGAAAACAGCCATATTTGCAAGCACAACCAAGATAATATCACTGCGGTTGAAATCAAATCCAATTCCGTTTGGATATTTGATGCGAGATACGAAACCAATCCCAGCACTCCAAGCAGCAATGGTTGTGGCTATTCGCAACCAGGGAAGCTTTTTTGTTGGCCAGCGAACAAACATCAAAAATAGGATTAAAAATCCACACAATCCTAGCCACCATTTCTGGGGGCCTGGTTCGTTGGGATCAATGACAGTTGGTCGAATATGTTGGAGAAATATTGCAAAGGAACCTAATAGAAATCCTCTTTGCAAAATAGATAAAATTATTGTTTTTATATCCCATCCTTTTGTGATACGGCGAGACATAGCCAGTGGTATAGCAGCCCCCATTGCAAACAGAAAGAACGGGAAAACTAAATCAACCCAAGTTAATCCAGCTAGTTTAGGATTGAAGGCATGAATGGGTGGTGCTTCTTGGGCGTGATACATCCATGCTGGTAGTGTTTTGCGGGCGATTGTCCCCGATAAAACCATTGCTAAAACTGCTAGTCCGCGCATGGCATCCAGTGCATCTGCGCGTTGGGAAGATGCAGCAACTGGAGGCAAATCTTCGTTTTTTACTGTGTTTTGTGGGTTTGATGTTATGTCTTTCAATGCACTCACCGATTCAGTTTTTAATAACTATATATTTTATCATGTTTACTTGCCAATTAATCTGTGCAGCCAGTTCCCTGAAGCCATTCTAATTAGTGTCTTTGTAGAGTGTTTTTTATTTATGGTTAAGCGCGAGATGCGATATTTGTTTTTTGGGAAAAAACGCATTTTTAATTTTAAGCTGTCGTACAAGTATCCTGACGTGTAGTATTTAGCAAGATATCGATCTACTTGTTTGTTGACTGCGCCAAAGGGGTAGGCAATGTGGGATGCAATTGTTTGATTTGGGTCTAAATCTTGGGTGCATTTCCTCAATCTAATTTGGTCTTCAGACAATTCTCTATCCAAGGCTTCTAGTGAAATTTTTGTCAGGTTTTCGTGATTTAGTCCGTGAGATTGAATATCATAAAATCCTTTTTGAAAGCCATCTCTGAGGTCTTGACATTTAACTTTTTTTATGAGTGAATTATGAGGTCCTAGAAAGCCAGAGTTGATAAATACAACGGCTTTATTCTTTGTGCCATACTTATTTTCTAGTTTTTGTAAAATCGGCAGCAAGTGTGTATAAATACTCTTGTTTCCGTCGTCGAAACTAATCATGACTTTTTTGCGATCGCGATATTCAGCAGGAACTATTTTATTAGGACTTGCTAAGAAGTAATCATAGAGTTCTTGGGTTGACAAAAACCAATAGTTATTGGCAACTAAAGATTCTAAAAAAGGTTCTAAGTTTTGTTGGCTGTAGTCGCCGGGAAAGTCTTGGCGCTGTGGTTGTATTTCTTGGGTATTTTGAATATCCACAATATCGTGAAACCCGAAAATTGGAATTTCAACTGTGATTAGTTCTAAGATTACTTGATAGCTGACTAAAGTTAGGAGGAATGCTAAGAAAAAGCTAATGATGCGTTTTTTTCGGATGGTAATGGGTTGAAAATACTTAGGCAATTTATGAACTAAAAAATTTACCATTGACAATTACGACGTAATAAAGTATTGAACTTAGGTAGAAGGGTGAGAATTTTTCTGGCAAGATTGCGTTTCCATCTAGATTGTAGATGCGATCGCGCTTATTGACGATCAGCCTAAGCTAGGTAAAGTCGTGTAGAATACAATTTAGCGCGATCGCACTGCTCATGCAACCCAAGCCCCAAGTTGACAATGCTGATTTCTGCCCCAAGTTTTCCCTGTAATTTTTGTACTTGTGATTTGCCCCCCGAAGTGGTAGCATAATTTCTGCGAAAGTCTCAGCCGATAACAATGATGAAAATCGCAGTAATTCTGCCTGTTTACAACGAAGCAAATTGCATAGAAAAAACTTTTGACAGAGTTTTAGAATTTGCTCAAAAAAATCATGCCTACAACTTTATTATTGTTAATGACGGATCGACAGATAAGACACTGCAAATTATCGAAAATAAACTCACAATCTTCCCAACACATCATATCAAACTAATTTCTTACAGCGAGCGTCAAGGCAAAGGTTATGCCATCAAAAAAGGAAGCGAATCTGTAGACGCTGACTGCATCTGCTTCATGGATGGCGACTTAGCTTATTCCCTGGAACACCTCGAACCATTAGTAGAAAAGTTAGAAAAATTTGATGTAGTAATTGGTTGCAGAAACCTCGACAGACAAAATTTCCGCAATCTTACCTTAATTAGAAAAATATCAGGCAAAATATTTAACTTCATTTCCAGAAAAATCCTCAATTTGCCCTATAGAGATATGCAGGCGGGACTGAAAGGATTTAAAAAAAACGTCGCTCAAGAACTGTTCAAGCAACAGACAATCACTGGATTTTCCTTTGATGCCGAACTACTTTTTTTGGCACAAAAGAAAGGATATACAATCGGCGAAATTCCTGCCAGAGTTTCCGAACAACACTTATACAAGATTTCCAAAGTAAATATCATTAAAGATTCTCTCAAAATGTTTTCCTGTTTGTTAAAGATTCGTTATAATAATCGCGCTGGCAACTATGAATAAATACATTTTATTGAGCTTTGACATAGAAGAATTTGACATTCCCGAAGAATACGGTCAACCCTTGGAAAACGAGATTAAATTTGAAGTCTCTAAAAGAGGCTTGTTAAATGTGATTTCACTTCTAGACAGATTAGAAATCACAGCCACATTTTTTGTGACTGCTAACTTCGCACTCCACAACCGAGAGATAATTAAACAACTTTCACAACAACATGAAATTGCCTCCCACGGATTTTATCACTCCCAATTTTGTCCAGATGATTTACAAACATCCAAGGAAACACTAGAATCCATAACTAACACTAAAGTCACTGGCTTTAGGATGGCAAGACTTCAACCGGTTGACGATGCAGAAATAGAAAAAGCAGGCTACGAATACAACTCATCCATGAATCCAACCTACATCCCTGGTAGATACAACAACCTATCCAAACCCAGAACTGCATATTATACGAATAAACTGCTTAACATTCCCATTTCAGTCACTCCTCTGATCAGATTTCCGCTATTTTGGTTGAGCTTTAAAAACTTCCCTTTATCAATAATTCAATTAGCAACCAAGCTCACCCTAGAAACAGACTCGTATCTCAATATCTACTTTCACCCCTGGGAATTCACCGATATTTCGCAGTTTAAACTCCCCGGTTATGTCAAAAAAGATTCAGGTAGTAAAATGATTGACAAACTAGAAAAATATCTGACTGTACTAAAAAGTCAAGGAAAATTTATTTCTATTTCCGAATTCAAGAAAAAGTTCAGTTGACCTCATGAAATCTCTTTAATTCTACGAGAAATATGAAATTTAAACCTCTAGACTACTGGCAAAATCTAACAGGATTGCATCAAGTTTTGATCATAGCAGCTACGTTTTTTATAGTAGTCTTAACTTTTAGTATAATTAACTATGAGAGCTTTTTAATCACCTATGACCACGGCCTATTTAACCAAGTATTTTGGAACAGCGTACACGGCAAACTATTTCAAAGTTCCCTTTCTTCAGCCGCCTCTAGCGCCTCGCTGATCGACAGACAACTGTCATACCCATCCTACATCCACTTAGGACAACACTTTGTCATTGATTTTTTACTTTGGATGCCGCTTTATGCTTTGTTTCCATCCCCTGTTACTCTGATTGTATTGCAAGTAGCTTTAATTGCTGCTGCGGGAATAGTTTTATACTTTTTAGCTAGACATTATCTTTCTGTTCCGATATCAGTAATGATAGTAGCTAGCTATTATGGAGCAAATGGGGTAATCGGGCCGACGCTGGGTAATTTTTACGAACACTGCCAAATTCCTCTGTTTGTATTTAGCCTGCTTTTAGCATTGGAAAAGCAGCGTTGGGTGTTGTTTTGGATTTTCGCAGCCTTAACGTTAGGAACTCGCGAAGATGTGGGAATTACGTTATTCGGCATCGGAGTATATTTAATTTTTAGTCGCCGTTACCCTCGTGCTGGTATGGTTTTGTGCGCTGTCAGCTTCAGCTATGTGGTGCTAATAACTACTACAGTGATGCCGATGTTTTCGGTTGATAGTTCTAGATTGTATTTAGCGAGTTACTTTAGGAAATTTGTCAAAACAGAAGCGCCTTCAACTCTAGAACTGCTATGGGCGATTATCAGCCAGCCTCAGATCATAATTGAAGTATTGTTTACTAACTTCAGTCGGCGCATCTTATATTTGTTAGGTCATTGGTTGCCGCTAGCATTTGTACCTGTGATTACTCCTAGTGCCTGGATTATGACAGTTTTTCCTTTGTCGGTTCTACTGTTGCAAGTTTTTAATCAGTCGGCTACTTCAATTAATACTCGTTATACTTTAGCTGTAATTCCGGGTTTGTTTTACGGTACAATATTGTGGTGGTCGCAACATCAAGAAAGATTCAAGCCTAGGCTGCATCGCTTCTGGATTGGGTGTATTTGTTTGTCAATGTTGTTGACGTATACTTCTAATCCGCATCGATCTTTGTATTTTATTTCTCCTTATTCTATCCAACCTTGGGTTTATCAATCTTTAAGCGCTCAGTTGGATCACGCTGCTGATTTAAAGACTGTTTTTAATTCGATTCCAAAAGAGGCGAGTGTTTCCACGAGCAGTTATATAGTTTCCCATCTCTCCGGGCGTCGGAACATCATCCGTTTAGAGGTGATGCAGATGAAGGATGAAAATGGAAAAATAGTTGATGTTGATTATGGATTGCTTGATTTGTGGCAGTTGCAGCAGGATAATTTGAAGGGTCCGATCGATCGCGGTAGAGTGAGAGGGGGAGTACGTTTTGCTGACGAGGCGCTGCGACAGGGAGTTTACGGGGTTGCTCAAGTATTGGATGGGGTGGTTTTGATTCAAAAAGGTATAACTTCTAAACCAGAGGTTTTGTCGGAGTGGTTGAAGTTGCGACAAGAAATTGAGCCGTTGATGCAAAAGAAACAGAAAAAAGGTGAGTAGGTGGTGTCGATCGCCGATCGAGCAAGTAAAATTGTCAGTAAAGCTCGATCGACTTCTGGCTTGGACAGTGCCGGCGTGAACGCACAAGGTTTTGACACTAAGCGCTATACTTCAGAATATAGAAGTATATTAACCCTTTGAAAATTTTAAGGTCGGAGCTATGACATCCTATGCAACCTCCACAGCAAGAGCCGAGATGAGTGAGATCCGGCGCTTGAAAAATATACTGCCCCCAGAATTGCAAAGTTGGGTAACAGTAGAAAAAACCATAGAAGTTAATCCCACCCTGATCCGCAGCGAAGAAATAGGCAAAGATCAGGTAGAAGTACAAATAGACCTGATTCGCTGGGAACAACTAGCGATGGATCAGCGCAATCTGCTGTTTTGGCACGAAGTCGCCCGCATCCAAAACGATACCATCCCCAGAGATGGTTGGGAAATGGCCGCCCTCGCGATCGGTTTAGGTGGCGCAGTCGGCGAACTTTGGGTACAAGACGGCTTGCTGCTGGTACTAGCCTTGTCCCTATGCGGTGTCTCCGGTTGGAGGCTTTACCGGAAAAACAACGGAGAAAAAAGCTTAAAAGAAGCAATCGATGCTGATGAAAAAGCCCTCGCCCTCGCCACCCGCTTTGGTTACACTTTGCCAAACGCCTATAAAAGTCTGGGTAGTGCTTTAAAAACCCTAATCGAGCAAACTTCTAAAAAGCAGCAGCGCGCTAAATACGAAGCTCGTCTCCAAGCCCTGAAACGCAACGCAGCCAAAGCTAAGGCGAAAGTAAAACCAATCGGCCGCGAAACCTCTCAGTCAGAAAACGTTTATAATTCTTGAAATTATTTACACACCAACCCGCTTGACGGGTGTGGTGTGGGTTCCAAAAATCAGTTCTTGGCTCTCCTCTTTGCTACTTAAAATATAAAGTTTGTGTAAATATAGCTTTTTATTAAAACAATATTTGGTAAAAGTGGAGCGGCTAGGACACAATAGGCTAAAGACATCAGATTGAAATTTGAAACCAGGACTTCATGGTCAGCCAAACCCCAGAGGCGGATTTTAGGGTAACATATTTGGACGAGATTCCCTCTGTTCATATCCCCGTGCGCTTAAGCGTACTTGAAGCCGTAAACTTCAAGACAACCTGCCAGCAACTTTTCTCTGGAAGCACCGTTCCCACTAAAATTGTCCTAGACTTCAGTCAGACGACATTTATCGACAGTAGCGGAATCGGTGCCTTAGTCAGCAATCTAAAATTTGCGAAACAGCGGGACAGCGACTTGGTACTGCGGAGTCTCAAACCGCAGGTGATGGCAGTATTTGCTCTTACTAGCCTAGATCAAGTGCTGACGATCGAGTCATCCCCTGTGAGCACAGCTCCCTCTGAACACAACCGTGCAGACAGTCAGTTACCTGTCACGCACCCCTCTGTGCGATCGCTTGTGAAACGGCTGATCGACATTGTTGGGGCGATCGTAGGTTTGATAATTACAGGAATATTGTTCATACCCATAGTCGCAGCGATCACAATTAATGATCCGGGGCCGATCTTTTTCGCTCAAACCCGCTGTGGCTGGATGGGAAAAAGATTTCAGATTTGGAAGTTTCGATCGATGTGTACCAACGCCGAAGCGCTCAAATCCCAAATCAAAAACCAAGCATCCGGGGCTTTTTTCAAAAATGACAATGACCCCCGCATTACCAAAGTCGGGCGGATATTGCGAAAAACCAGCCTGGACGAATTGCCACAATTTTGGAATGTACTCAAAGGCGAAATGAGTCTAGTCGGCACTCGGCCGCCTACTCCAGACGAAGTTGACCGCTATGAAGTACCGCAGTGGCAGCGTTTTGATGTCAAACCAGGGATGACAGGAGAATGGCAAGTCAATGGCCGTTCTCAGGTGCGTAACTTTGAAGATGTCATCAGCCTGGATTTAAAGTACCAAGAAAATTGGACCCTGATGTATGACCTGAAACTAATTGTGAAAACCATAACTGTTCTGTTCAACAAAAATAGTGGTGCCGTATAGGATGCCTTAACAACCCACCTCTGACTTTTTCGGTAAAGCAGGGTTGGAAAAATAGGAAACTTTTACCATACTCAGGTAATAATCTTAAGTTAGTAGTAAGTTTTGAGTTAAAGAGTTGAAAACTTTTTAACTCAAAACTTAAAACTATTTAAACGCCATACCCAGGGGGGTTAAAGTATCACAAGTCTCTCAATTCCAGTCAGAGTAAGTCAGTAACTCAGGGCTGAAGCCACTGGGCTTGTAAAAGTAATTGAGCAAGCTATTGCGTTTCCCACTTACCGTGTGTTTTTATGATGCGAAAGGAGTGTTCACCTTGAGGCAAAACGGGCTTCTTCAACTCAAGCTTGACTTAACTAATTATGTTGCCAAGACCTTGCTTCCCTTATTTTCCCGCCAAAATTGGGCGTTTGACTCGCTCATACTTAAGTCTGAGCGCTGATGTCGAAATCAAGCTGAGTATAGCTACTTGTACTGAGCATACTTATAGTAAATGTAGCCAAGGTAGTCGAGGTATGGTGGGGGGCGACCAAGGGGAAGAAAAATGAAAGATCAGCAACCAAAGACCGAGTTGCACCTTCAAGTTGAAACGGACATGGAGGCTCTGAAACAAGTTGTGGAATGGTTGGAAAATATTGTTCTACCATTGCTACCAGAGGATTTGTGGTGGCAGTGTAGCCTGATTGTGAATGAAGGCTTTACAAATGCTGTTCGCCATGCTCACAAAAACTTGCACCCTACGACGCCGATCGACCTTGAAGTAACAATTTTCCCCAATTACTTAGAAATCAGGATTTGGGATAGGGGTCAACCTTTTGACCTGGAAGCAAAGCTCCAGTCTATTATCGAAGATCCGCGAGATCCTTTGGAAAAAGAAGGAGAAAGGGGATTGCTATTTATGCATAAGCTGACAGAGGAGCTTCGTTATATCCGTGATGACGATCGCCGCAACTGCTTGGTAATGCGAAAAAACATTACTGGATGATGGGAGGCTCCAAGCCACAGAGGGCGGATTCTGTTGAGCTTAGACAATTCCAGGCTGCGCCCCCTGCTGTATTACTCGGAACCCAACCCAATCTAGGGGAATTAACCGGGTAGTAGCTCAAGCTAGCGACGGCAGGAAAATTTGCTTCAAACTAAATATTATGCGTATTCTGATTTATTCCTATAACTACTATCCAGAGCCGATCGGCATTGCTCCTTTGATGACAGAACTAGCCCAGGGCTTAGTCAAGCGTGGGCATCAAGTTCGAGTTGTTACAGGAATGCCGAACTATCCCCAGCGCCGGATTTATGAACCATATCGGAGCAAATTTTACCTCACCGAAGAACACAAAGGTGTGACTATTCAGCGCAGCTACGTGCGGGTGAATGGCCCTCACCCTAGCTTGCTAGACAGACTAATGTTGGATGGTAGTTTTGTGTTTTCTAGTGCTGTTCAAGCGTTTAGGGGCGATCGACCAGACGTGATTTTCTCAACAATGCCCCCATTGCCGATTTGCGTTCCAGTGGCTCTCTACGGGTGGATTCGCGGTTGCCCGATCGTCCTTAACGTTCAGGATATAGTGTCAGAAGCAGCCGTGCGCGTCGGTTTGGTGAAAAAGAACGGAATCCTAATTCGGATTGCTGATGCATTAGAAAAGTTTGCCTACAGCACAGCCAGCCAAGTCAGCGTCATCGACAGCGGTTTTGTCCAAAAATTGCACTCTCAGGGAGTACCCCCGGAAAAAATAGTTTGCCTTCCCAATTGGGTTGATGTCAATTTTATCCGTCCCTTACCTAAAGAAAATAACTCTTTTCGCAAAACTCACAATCTCCAGGGCAAATTTGTCATTCTCTACGCAGGCAATATTGCTCTGACTCAAGGTTTGCAAACAGTTGTCCAAGCAGCGGCTCGTTTGAAACACATACCCGAAATCGCTTTTGTAATTGTGGGAGAATCAACAGCACTGGCACGTTTACAAAAAGATTGCGAAACTTACAAAGCGACTAATGTGATGTTACTGCCCTTTGAACCGCGAGAAAAATTGCCAGAAATGTTAGCTGCTGCTGATGTTAGTTTGGTGGTACAAAAGCGGCGGGTGACTAATTTTAATATGCCTTCAAAAATTCAAGTGCTGTTGGCGAGTGGCAGGGCGATTTTGGCTTCGGTTCCTGAGACTGGGACTGCTCATAAAGCAGTGCAGCAAAGTGGTGGCGGGGTGGTGGTGACACCAGAAGATCCGCAAGCTTTGGCTGATGGGGTTGAAGATTTGTATTTGAATCCGGCTAAGTTGGAAGCGCTGGGTTTGCAAGGTAGAAGTTATGCTGTTGAGAATTATGGATTTGAGGAAGCTTTGAATCATTATGAGGCTTTATTTACGATGGTTACGGCTAGAGGTGGTGAGAAAATATTGGAGCCTTTGCCAAAGTAGGTTATTGGTGGGGTTCGGGCGGGTTTATTTAGATTGTTGGCGATCGTTATATATTGTTGGTGAACCCGCCCCTACAGGTTTTTGGCAATTGATGATGCCGTATATCAAGAGTTTTTTAAACGCAAGTCGATACAATTAATTACCAAGGAAAATCGGCTTCTAATAATGACAGTTGAGATGAAAAAAGAGGAAATTATACAATGGATAAATTAGAATACTATCGCGATACAATTAAAAAGATATTGACTGAATATTATCAAATGGCAGTCCAGGGGACGATCGCACTAGATGAATTAGATCCAGATGATCGTCTGGCATTTGATGAAGAACGAGATCAATATCTCTGGTTTCGCTCTGGCTGGAATGGTAAAGAACGGGTTCGCTACATGACGATGTATCTTCGGATTAAAGATGGTAAAATTTGGGTGGAAGAAGATTTGACGAATTTATGTGTAGTTGACGATTTACTAGCAGCCGGAATTTCTAAGGGCGATATTGTTTTGGGGTTTCATCATCCTAGTAAAAGACCTTTAACGGAATTTGCTACTGCTTGAAAAGCCAAATTTAAAAAGTCTAAACGTTTGAAACTCGCGATCGATCTTTCTGCAATCGTGGCTACACCGCCTGAAACACCAATGGGCTAGCATCACTTTGATAATCAAGGCCAGCCATAATATGCTCTGGTTGGATACCTGCGGCAATTAATGCAGGGGTTAACCCTTCCTCGAAGTTATCTTCTTCAATTATGACATGGCGATCGACCAACCGAGCGTGAAACAGAATCGTATCGATCCAGCGTTGCTTATCCCAGCCTGTAGCGAGAATCAGGAAATGACCTGAATCCGTATCGCAGACAGGATAAAGCTGAATCGCTTGTAAGCGAGGTTGCGATCGCGTTGCCTCTTGTAGCGTTTGTTTCAAGATATCTGCATAACTTAGTGAACGATCCATTCAACAATAGCCTCCTGGTCAGGTTGATAAACTAATAAGTTAATTCTATTCCGCTGAACGGCTAGCTGAAAAATTGGTTTTTGGAAGTGTCGAATATAGATGGCTTGACTGATTGCTAGGAACAACTGCCGTTTAGGTGCTTGTTTTTCCAAAAGTTCTTGTTCCTCCAAAGCCCATTGGTAAAGCTGAAGCTGTCCCATCGTTTTTTCCAGTTCATTAATTACTGAAGGAGAGTCGAAGTCTTTAATTTCGACAGCAATTTTTCGTCCTTGTTTTTCTGCTGCAAAAAATTTTTCTGCTCCTAAATCAGGTTTCAAGAGCGTTTGTTCTAACACTAAGATTAACGGGTCATCCGTAATCGTCCACCCATCTTTTTCGAGAGTGTGACGAAGGGATAAATGTAAATTATCACGTCTAGACATTAGTTGTGAAAGCTTAATATATCGTTAGATTTTAGCACAATAAGTATCGATTCAATAGTCCCAAACACAGATCGAGACCAGAAAGCGGGTTTCGACATTGACTTCTACCTGAAAAAGCAACGATTTTTTATAGAAACCAGGTTTTTTTCCTTAGCACTGTTCAATATATTCAAGGATGCAGCCAGCCACATACTCAGCCAGCTTGACAGGAACAGCATTACCAATCATTTGTTCTAAATCTGACTTATTTCCCTTAAACTTAAATGTCTTAGGAAATGTTTGAATATAACTCCGCTCAATAGTCGTCAAAGGACGTAACCTTTCATCAATATCGCATAAATCACCTTCATGTTTTTTGTATGTCTTGGGAATTGGACGATTCACACCTCGAACTGTCGGGCTAGGTTCGTGGATACTGAAAACTCCCCTTCTCTTATAGCTTCTCGGATGCCGATAAAAATACTCAATACCTAAATCATCACCTAAATATTCAAAAACATTCATAGGAGTTTTAGACTGATGTTTTGTTAGATAAGAACTCATAATACCATCTTCTCCATCCAATTCACCAATCAAAAAATATCGTTTTCTAGCTTGTGGAACCCCACAATAGCTAGCATTCAAAACAGCAGAACTTAAACCATAGCCACTGGTTCTAAATGTTTCTAAAACTTCCTCTAAAATTTTGCTCTTTTGAATTCTGGCAACATTCTCCATGACAAACCATCTAGGCTTAATGCTAGTAATAATCTTGGCAAAGGCTAAGGATAAATCTGCTCTCCCAAGATTTTCATCTCTTTTGCCTGCGCTGGAAAAATCTTGGCATGGAGGCCCACCAATAATGATATCTGGACTGAACTCATTGATAAATGAACAGACATCTGCTTGTGATAGGTCTTTCTCAAATATCGGATGTTGGAAATTTTCTTTATATACTTGAATAGCTGGATGCCAGTAGTCAAAAGCTGCTACTATATTGAATCCAGCATTTTCAAATCCGAGTGATAAGCCTCCACAGCCTGCAAATAAATCTACTGTTCTCATTTTTGCAAAGTTACTATTAGAACCCATGATATGTTAGTCGAATAAATCGGGAGAGTTATAAATAATAGCATCAAATCTCCTCTCTGGACTCAGCAAATTTTGACCGCGGCCTAAAATTATTCTTTGGATTTCTTGTTTTTGAATTCTTGGTTGCCTTAATGATTCGGACTTCATGTAAGCATGAGTGAATCTGCCACTTACAGCAAATGCTTTGTCATTTTTTGTATTATAGGAAAGATTATCTATGATTTTTCCATGATTAAAAGAACCGCTCAGGCTAAAGTCATATAACATTTTAAATAACCATATGACTGTTCGAGTATGTCTGGGAATGCCTCTGATATAGCCAAACTTCCTGATTTCTTTCTTTGTTAAATCTATAAACAATCTAGCAAAAGCAAGATTGCTCCAAACAAAAACATCTAAGCAGCTATCTATAAGCTTTGGTGATTTCCCTTCTGTCTTCCATATCGGCTGCATTAGAAAGGGTTGCTGATATTCTAACATGGAAAGTGAAATTGAATCTATGCTATCGATCATATCTGGAATATGAGGAATTACATAAATTGGGTCTGACCAGTCAGGAATTTTTGTAAAACGTTCATCACTTAGAAATTTCATACTAGATAAATTAAGCTTAAGCGTATTCACAATACTACAGGCTAAATAAACTATAGTATCCGGTCTTATTACAATTTCACAACCATAAAAATCTTCCGTCAAATTACAAGTTGTATTGTCTGGTAATGCTGTCAATTTAATCTCGATAGCCTGCAAGCAAGATCCTAAATCTCTTGCTTGTGTAACTAGATCGACTCCTGGAAGAGTACCTATAACATATTGCTGATACGGTGTAAATGGTGTTTCAAAAGCATAGAAAATATTGTCTGAACTCGGCTCTATTCCGTAAAACATAGCAGTGCTAATGCTTGAATGTTCTACTTGCAGATTTGAGTTGAGCTTAATGTATATGTTGTCAAAATTTTGACTGTGCAAGTAAGAGCAAAGAGAGGCGGGAAAGGAGGAGTTGAAGCAGTTTTTACCCCAAGCTTCCTCCTGAGTAAAATCTCGGTTTGAGTGTCTTAGTCCAAATAACCCAGGCTCCTGATTTGGCGTATTGCTTGAAACCACAGTTTATAACCACAAGAAATAGATAGTTTAACAATCATTTTACTATGTACTAGCCACTTTTCGCCAAGCTACTGTATTTTTTATAAACCCTTCATCTTCAACATAAGGATCGAAGCATAGAGAAAAGTTATTTGCATTACTTAACTATTTTGCTCCAAAAGTGCCGATCGCAACTCCGAACAATAACACCCCAGCACCCACCAATACCGCAGGCGTTGGCATTTCCCCAAACACCAAATAACCCAAACAACTAGCGCCCACAGGTTCAAACAAAATAGCCAGACTTACGAAAGTCGGCGATACCCGCACCACAGCCCAATTCAAAATCGTGTGGCCGACTAATTGAGGCAAAGCCGCTGTTAATAAAATGTAAAAATATACAATGTGCGGATAGCCTGTATAACTGGTTTTGAAGAGTAGGGGCAGAGGCAAAAGCACGATCGCAGCTACAGTATATGCGATCGCCACATAGCCACCAATTCCCAGTCCCCGCCGTTGAGCTTCCCTACCACAAAGCAAATACAGGCTGACAGCCCAGGAACCAGCTAGGGCAAGGAAGTTGCCCAACATGACGCTGCTACCATCACCGCTGCCACCGGCACTACCTAGGGCGATCGCGATCGTCCCTCCCAGAGCCACTGCAATCCCTGCTACGGACAATTTGCTGAGTTTTTCGCCAAACCAGAACCGAGACAACAACGCTACCCAGACGGGATTTGTGGTGACTAGGGCGGTGGAAGCTGCGATCGAAGTATAAGAAAGTGAGGTAATCCACAGGGCAAAGTGCAGGGCAAGGCACAAACCAGCAGCGGCCCCGTAGCGCCGAGCTCCCGGTTGCAGCGTATTCCACTGAACTTTTGACCAAGCTGGAAGCAGAATTAAAGCTGATAAAGTGAGGCGGGAGGCGGCTAGTACCAGGCTGAAACCGAGGCCGCTACTGTTGGCTGAACTGTTCGCCAGTCTAATCAGGATTGAGGATGTTGATACGGCTAAAATCCCGATAATTAAGATTGGGGCGATCGACCAATTCGGTATTTGTTTGGGAATATTCATATCAATTCTTGAACAGGCAAGATGCCTGTTCCACAAGAAATATGGTCGATATCTAATGTCCTTGAGTGCGGCGAATTTCAGTAATTTGGTCAGCTACATCCAAAATTCCTTGTGGCATGGATGGGCCGGTAAAAATTAGATCTAAATGATGTGGTTTACTATCAATTAATGCCAACACTTCTGCTTCGGGAATTAAACCCAAATTAACCGCGAGACTCAACTCGTCGAGAATGATTAGAGCATAACGGCCTTCGCGGACAACTTCTTGAACATACTGCCACAATTGGGCGATCGCACCTAGTTCTAGCTCATCTAAATCAGCATTATCAATGCAGCGTGGCAAATCGCACCGCACCCAATCTAAATTCTGCCCCAGCCGCATCGGATGCTGGTGTCCTTGATTAATTCCCCCTTTGAGGAACTGCACCGCCAGTACCGCAGTCCCCTGTCCTGCAATTCGGAGCGCCTGAGCCATCACAGTTGTAAAAAAGCAGCGGTGCGGGCCTGTAAAGACTTGCACCAACCCTTCAACAGTGTAGGGCAAGCTGTGGGTTAAATTGAGGTTAGGAGTTTTTAACTGGGCAACCATAGGGCAATAATCTAATCAACAACTAAGTCTTGAGGGCTGCTTCGACTTTGAGATGGAAGAAACCTGCTTGACAATATATAGTGTACCTGGTCGATCGCAAATCGGATCAAACACTAAATGTACCAGTTATCAGAAGCTAGCGATAGTGGCGATCGCAGCCATTTTGCACCATTAATCTCAATAACGGCTAAACTTTGAATGTCGCGGCGCTAGGAGCAAGACACAGTGAGATTGGTAATTCTGGGAGGGCCTGGAGCGGGCAAGGGAACTCAGGCTGAGCAACTGTGCAGCAATTTGAGTATTCCTTTGCTGGCTTTGGGAGATATTCTGCGCGAGGCGATTGCTTCTGAAACAGATTTGGGCAAGTTGGCCATGCCCTATGTGGAAACAGGGGAATTAGTTCCTGACGCAACCATGATTCAATTCATTCGTCGCCGATTGTTGCTCTGGGATGTCTTTAATGGCTGGGTGTTGGAGGGCTATCCGCGAACAGCCTTTCAAGGTGAGGAGTTGGATTTTTTGCTCTCAGATTTGGCACAAGAGCTAGATTGGGCGATTTGGTTGAAGGTTCCGACGGAGGTATTATTGAGTCGATCGATCGAACGAGATCGATCGGACGATAGTCCAGAAATTTTGCAGCGTCGGCTAGATTTATTCTATGAGCAAACTCTCCCGATTTTAGATTATTATGAGTATCGCAACAAGCTGTTAATTATCAACGGCGATCAGTCACCAGAACAAGTACAGCAGGATATTCTTAAAGTTGTTAATTGTTAATAGTTAATAGTCAGTTACGTTCCCTGAGCGAAGTCGAAGGGTCAGTTGGCAGTAGTCAGTAGTAACGATACCCAATTCCCAATTCCCAATTCCCAATTCCCAATTCCCCATTCCCCATTCCCAATTCCCCATTCCCCATTCCCCATTTTATGTCCATAAAACGTGTCGATGGCAGACAGCCAAATCAACTTCGTCCGATTAGTTTCGATCGCGAATTCAATAAATTTGCCAGTGGTTCAGTGCTAGCGAAAAGCGGCGATACTCAGGTACTGTGCAGCGTTACGATTAAGCCTGGAGTGCCGAGATTTCTGGAGAATACTGGCAAAGGTTGGCTAACTGCGGAGTACCGGATGTTACCAGGATCTACGCCGCAGCGACAAGAGCGGGAGTTTATGAAATTATCGGGGCGCACTCAAGAAATTCAGCGGTTGATTGGCCGGAGTTTGCGATCGTGCTTGGATATGCAACTTTTGGGAGAGCGAACAATTCTTGTCGATGCCGATGTTTTGCAGGCAGATGCGGGGACTCGCACGACTTCTATTAATGGCGCGTTTGTGGCTGTGGCTGATGCTTTGAATAAATTGGTGCAAAAAGGTGATTTAGTGCAGTCTCCTTTGATTCGCCAAGTGGCCGCCGTGTCTGTGGGGCTTTTGGAAGGCGAATTATTTTTAGATTTGAATTATGTTGAAGATGTGGCCGCTGAAATTGATTGTAATGTAGTAATGAATGGGGATTTGAATATTATTGAAATTCAGGGAACAGCGGAAGAAGGAAGTTTTAGTCGGAGTCAGTTGAATCAAATTTTGGATTTGGCAGAAACTGGGATTCAGGAATTGTTGGAGGCTCAGCGGCAGGCTTTGATTGAGTAGGAATTGCTAATGGGAGTGTAGAAACCCGGTTTTTTTACGGAAATCCAGGATTTGAGCATTTAAAACTATTATATTGAGTCGCGGTTTTCCTGTAAATTTGCTTGAAATTTTTGTACTTCTGTTAAGAGTGGTAGCTGGAGATCGAGACAAATGTTTTCCGCGCGATCGCAGTAATCTTGGATAGTTTTTAAAGATACTGTATTGATGAGCAAACTTGTTTTTGCTAACGCCAATAATGCCTTGGCAGCATCAGCATGAGCCTCTATTTGATTAAAAATTATCAACCCACCGTGCAAATGCTCAAGAGCCTCCTCAAGGTTTCCTAATTCCCAATAAGTTATTCCTAACTCATACAGAGCATCTCCTTCACCGTGATTTTCAATTTCACGGCAACGTTCTACACACTGCTTAAGTAAATTTATTGAATTCAGACTTTCTCCTAATTTTCTATAGGTAATTCCCAAATTTTTTATAGCACCAAGTTCGGCGTGTTTATCTTGAATTTCTCGACAAATTTCTAGCCCTTTCATTTGGTAATCAATAGAAGTTTTATAGTTTCCTAATTTATTGTAAATGCCAGCCAACCCTCCTAAAGCATAAGCCTTTCGTTTTGGATCGCCAATCTTGATGGCAATTTCTAAGTATTGATTCATATATTGTTCTGCCGTCTCATATTTTCCCATGATTTCATACAAACACCCTAAATTTCCAAGGGCAATTCCAATGCTTTCCTCAAAGTTAATTTCCCGCGCAATTTCCAAAGCTTGCTGATGGCAATTCATGCAGATATCATAATCTCCTATACCACTATAAACAACGCCCAAATATTCTAAAGCTTTGCATTTAATATGACTTTCTCCAATGTCAGTAGCAATCACTATAGACTCTTGTAAATATTGAATAGCCATTGTAGTATTTCCCAGCGAAAGTGCCATATAACAAAGGGTTGCTGCCTCTACTTTGCGCTCTCCTATATTACGAGAAATCAATAAACACTTTTGGTAATACTCTTGTGCAGTTTTCCATTGAGTCACAGCGTTATAGGCGTTTCCTAAACATAGCAAAATTTCGCAATGTTCGGAAATAGAGCTTACTAACTTATCTCCTAGTTGCCAATTTTCAGGTATTGATTTCGTGTAGCACTCAATTATGATATCAAAATGACTTTGTTGACGTAGATATTCGTAAGCTCTCGAAATTGAACTCGCAGCTTCATCCCAATCTTTTGCCTGACAAGCATGATAGTGCGCTCTCAGCAAAGGCTTAACATCATTAAATTCCTTCCATTCAGCTTCCGGTTTAACAATACTAATAAAATGGCGGCAGGCTTTACTGTGAGCAGTACCGGCTAACTCAGGATTAAGTAGCTGAGAAGCTTTTTCTTCTACCAATGGGTGCATTTGGTAGGATTCATAATCTCGGTTATAGTCTAGCAATTGCCGACGTTTCAATGCCTCAATGACGTTTTCTTTAACATCGCGTTTGCTCATTTCAGACATTTGAGCAGCTATTCCGTCAACTGACAGCGGATATTCAGGTGTTTCATAGACAGATATTTGGCTCAGACACATTAATTCTTCCTCACTAAGGCGCTGAATTACTTGGTCAATGAGTTCGTCTAAACTATTCACCAGTAACCAGTTGACATCTTTTAAGAATTTGCCTACACTTTCCTGATATTCAGCCTCATTCAAAATTAAGGCGGCTACAATTTCTAGTGCTTTAGGGTGTCCGTCATAGCGTTGAGCTAATTCTGCTAATTCTTCGGGAGTGGCTATCAGATTAAACGATTCTAATAATTGGACAGCATCCTGTAAATCCAATCCACCTAAACGCAGTGTTTGGGTTTCTCTTCCTGACAGTGCAGCCAAAGTTTCGCGACTGGTAAATAGAACTTTACTTTGATGCTCTGTTTCTGCTATTTGCGAAAACAGCCAAGCATACTCCGCGTACTCATCAGCAAAATATCCGGCTCGTTTTGCTTTCCCAATTTGCAACACTGTCTCGACGTTATCCAGCACTACGAGACAAGGCTTTTCTTTAAGAAACTTTACCAAGCGCTCGGTTTTTTGACGATAGTCATTAAGGATAATGAACGTGGGTGTAATTTCGCCATTGCCAAGAGTGAGCAATAGGGAATTAATAACGATATCAAATTTAGGGGCTCTGCCAGTGGACGATTTTAAAATTTCCCAAGCAGCAACGGTAAAAGGGGCATTTTCAGCTTGTAACTGTCGGACTAGCTGACTAGCGAGAGTCGTTTTGCCAATTCCAGCTAAGCCTACGAGACAAACGGCGGTGATGGTAATGGCTCTAGTTTGTGGATTGAGGATCTGAGATTTGAGGGTGTCGATTTCGTGCGATCGGCCTACCCAATTCCTCACAGGTGCGATTTTTTCAGGGAGTGCAAAGCTTTTTTGTTGTTGAGCTTGACTGGGGTGAGCGATCGCCTTGTCCCGTCCCACAAAATTCTGGTTTGGTATTGAGGAATGTGCGATCGGTCCCTCAACCTCTAGAAAATCCGAGTTTGACATTAACAACGTATGAGTTTTGACCGAAGCATGGTCATTCGCGTCTAGATTTAGCCCAAACGCTCTAAAAAGACTTTCAATCCTCACTTTGTCAGCCCCAGCCCGTCGATTCAATATATTAGAAACAGTATCACAAGATACAGAATATACCGACTCTTGATGTATAGCGGGATCGGTTAGATCGGATATAGCTTGGAATGTGTGTCCGTCTGGAAATTTTTCTTTGATAGCATCGTAGATTTTCTTCCATCCTTTGTCAGTTAATATGCGACCGCGATCGCGTCTTGCCTTGTGTTGAGTCATGTATTTGTGCGTCTTAACTCAGGATTGATAAATTTAGGTCTGCCTTGCGGTAGATAGCAGCTTTTTTTTAATTTTAAGGCAGTTAAGAACTTTAGTGTCTAAATCTTCGATCGAATAAAGTCTCTCTGGATCTGGCTTTACAGGATTTTGCTGGAAAACCTTAAGTCCGTTCTTAACTCCCTTTTCTACCGACGACAAAACTTGATACTTATAGCAAGATTATTTGAGATGCTCTTGCACAGCAATTTAAATAGATTTAAGTTACAGGTTTTGCTAACCCATGAATTCCGCACTCACTAAGCGAAAAATGGGTTAGGTGAACCGCATAACTTTGGATTCTATTTACCAATAAAAACACAGAACAATTTAGTTAGAGGTATACTATGTTTGAATTGAACAATACTAATCCTAACCAAAGTTTAACGATTTCTGCCAATCCCACGCCTACTAACATCCTAAATTCTCAGGTAATGCCAACGGTTTATCAAGACCTTCAACGCTTTGCCACCGATCCCAATGTAAATGAAAAACTTAAGCTTACCTTCGGATCTGATTACAATGTTCAAACTGCACAAACAATTTTGGCCAACTGGGTGATTGGCAATTTGAGTAACATTCCATCTATAGAATTAGTGGAGCGTGGAGACATTGCCGGAGCGAATGGTGCATTTGCATCAGCAACAAAAAAGATTTATTTGTCAAAGGATATCTTAACCGGATCTATCATCAACACCGAAGCCATAAAAGACGTTATTCTAGAAGAAATTGGACACTCAATTGATGCTCAGGTTAATACTGTTGATGCACCGGGAGATGAGGGAGAAATTTTTGCTGGTGTTGTTAAAGGAAAAACTTTTGATGTGACGGATTTGGCAAGTTTAAAAGCCGAGGATGATAGTGCAACGATTTACTTAAATGGTAAAGAAATTCAGGTAGAAAAAGCATCCCTTCCAGACCCAGGATTGAGAACAGTTGCTCATATACAGGATGTTGGTGACAGAACCTTTTCAGAAGGTGCTGTTGCAGGTACTACAGGTCAGTCAAGGCGTTTAGAGGGGTTTCAGATAAATCTTGATTCTCCGATTCCAGGCTTAAACATGGAGTACATGGCTCATGTTCAAGATATCGGTGATACATCTTGGGTGAGAGAAGGACAGTATGTTGGTACAAAAGGTCAATCTAAACGAATCGAGGGATTTGCTATTCGTCTCACTGGTTCGCAAGCATCTAAATATGATGTATTTTATCAGGCTCATGTAGAGGGAATAGGTAACACTCCTAGAGTCGGAAATGGTCAATTTTCCGGTACTCGTGGCCAGTCTAAACGAGTCGAGGCTATTTCAGTTTGGGTACAACCTAAAGCTAATCCCGATATCGATATTCAACTGTCCTATCCCAAGGGAGGCTTCAGTCAATCAGAAATGAATCAGATGGAAAAAGCCGCCCAAAATTGGGAGAGAATAATCACTAAAGATAAGGACTTTAGTGGAGTTTTGAAGATTTCAATTCTTAAAGAAGTACCTTCTAATCCAAAGTTTGTTGCCCAAACTATTCAGGACATTGGTGTCAATTCCCGAAAGAACCAATCAGAGAACTATTCGTTGAAAAACATTGACATAATGGGAGTTGATTATGGCAATGAAATTCGATTTAACCCCAATACTTTTTCCAGAATTGTAAATGATAAGTTGCTAGTTCCGCTAGCAATGCATGAAATTGGTCATACCCTAGGCATTGACCATGAAGCTGGTTACAGCCTGATGAACCACGATTCCTTTGATCCCAAAATAACCAATAGTCTGTACAATACTCTAACTGCTCAGGGTTATGGTGTCGATCGCAATGTAACGATTAACTGGTCTTGATTAGTTTTTTTATAAGCTAGGTTTAGCGATAGCCCTTAACACAAAAAGTGCGATCATCCTTGCTCTATCACCTCTATTTGTAGTTAAAAATACCGCGATCGCGCTCTTTCCAAAGAAGCCCGATCGCGTCTCTTCTACCACCACAAAAGTACAGCTATGTTTAACATAAGTAGTGACTTTGAAAAAGAAGGCATTGTCGATGAAGAAATTCGCCCTCATCGTAGGAAACCCGGTTTCTCAGCCTCGGGATAAGTTAAGAAAAGTGAATAAACTTAAGAAACCGGGTTTCTACGAGAATTTACGCATCCTCACCAGATTTTCCAAAGAAACCCGGTTTTTGAACCCCGCCCCCAATCCAAGAAACCGGGTTTCTGCGAGAATTTACGCATCCTCACCAGATTTTCCAAAGAAACCCGGTTTCTGAACCCCGCCCCCAATCCAAGAAACCGGGTTTCTACGAGAATTTACACATCCTCACCAGATTTTCCAAAGAAACCCGGTTTCTGAGACGCACCTTACTATATTCGCCCCGTCTTTCTTTCCTTCCTTACAAAACCTGCCGCGGTGCGATCGGAATTTCAATAATAAACTCACTCCCTTCTCCCGGTGCAGAAACACAACTAAATTGACCACCGTGAGAACTAACAACAATCGAGTGCGAAATAGACAGCCCCAAACCAGTACCAGAACCCACCGGCTTAGTAGTAAAAAACGGGTCAAATATCTTGTGCAGCACCTCAGCACTCATCCCCGGCCCAGTATCCGCCATTCTAATAATCACAGAATGTCGTTCAGTCACCTCCGTTGCGATCGTAATAGTAGGCTTTTGTTCATACTGTTCTGGATAATCCCTTACCGACAACAACGCATCGATCGCATTTGTCAAGATATTCATAAACACCTGATTCAACTGCGATGCATAACAGGTAATTAGCGGCAACTCCGCATAATTTTTAATCAACTCAATTCCCAAACGCCCGCCCTCTTTTCTCAGGCGCGGCTGCAACAGCATCACGGTACTGTCAATACCTTGATGGATATCAACCGACTTCATTTGTGCTTCGTCGAGGCGCGAGAAATTCCGCAAACTCAACACAATATCGCGGATTCTTTCGGCTCCCACTTTCATTGAATCCAGCAGCTTTTGCAAATCTCCAATCAAAAATTCCAGTTCAATTGTTTCTATCTCATCGACAATCTCATCACTCGGTTCGGGATAGTGTTGCTGGTAAAGCTCAATCAATTTCAACAAATCTTGGACATATTCACTCGCTGGCGTAAGATTACCATAGATGAAACTTACAGGGTTATTAATCTCGTGAGCTACACCAGCCACCATTTGCCCCAAACTCGACATCTTTTCTGTTTGAATCAATTGAGCTTGAGTTGATTTTAGCACTCGCAAAGTTTCTTCTAAACTCTCGTTCTTTTCATTCAACTCCTGCGTCCGTTCTTGCACTTTCTGTTCCACTGAATTGTAAAGCAAAGCATTCTCTAAAGAAATAGCAACTTGGGAAGAAAGTAACCTTAAAACTTCCAATCTGTGAGGAGTGAATGCTCCAATAGTTAAATTGTTTTCCAAATAAAGAATACCGATTAGTTTGCCTCGATTCACAATCGGAGTACACAAAATAGATTGGACTTGATGTTTGGCAACATAAGGATCTGCGGTGAACAGTCCCTCAGCAGTAGCATTGCTTAACACCAAATCCAAGCGAGTCCTTTCCACATAATTAATCACCGTCACAGGTAAATCCTGACATTCTTCAAGAGGTATAAATGGCAACATCGCTACATCTTCATCAAATACAGAGGCTTTCGCTAAAATTAAAAGTTTGCCATCTTTGACTAAAATCAGAAAACCTAATTGGGCACCCGCATTTTCCAGCGATATCCTCATCAAAGAAGCCAGCAACTTATCTAGAACTATTTCGCTCGAAATTGCCAGAGATGCTTTCATTACTGTCGCTAAATCCAGCGCCCTGGCATCACTACCAGTAGAAGTATGAATAGTTGTGGTAGTTTGGTTGAGGGCAAAATTGCCGTTTAGGGGTGTCATTTCGCGCAACTGCGGATATTTCAGTTCTAAATCATCTACTTTTCGGGATGCACCCCAGCGTTGGTAGCATGAATGAGCATCGCGCAAGTGGATTTTGGCATATTGATATTTGCCTTTATTAAACCAAAATTTAGCTGCTAGTTCATTAGCTAAGGCTTCATTTTGAACAAACTCATTTTCTTGAGCTAAAGTTATTGCAAAGTCGTACAACTCTATAGCTTCTGAGTCTTTTTTGGAAATTCTGGCTATTTCTGCTTGTACTAAAACGTACTTATGGAGGAAATTTTCTGGACAGTTGTCTGACCAAATTTTCATTTCTTTTTGATTTTTTTCTAACTTCTCTAGGTATAGGGTTTGCTCATGTTTTGAAACATTTGGATACAGAGCAATCAGGACTAAAGAAAAGTAAAAATTCCATTCTGTCGCTGGTATGGCTCCTGTAATAAATGAGAGCTGTTTTTCCACTTCTAAAGCTAATTGCAGTGCTTCATTGT
The DNA here is from genome assembly GCA_043718495.1 of Oscillatoriales bacterium. Classification (GTDB taxonomy): domain Bacteria; phylum Cyanobacteriota; class Cyanobacteriia; order Cyanobacteriales; family Microcoleaceae; genus Microcoleus. The sequence goes on from JAYSVM010000166.1 coordinate 25,135, forward strand.
AGTTTCCATATAAGTATAATACCTGGCATTTGCGAATTTGATAAAGGCAAAGTGAATACAAATTCTGATGTGCTTGACAATTGTATACATACTCAAGTTCGGTCATTTCTTCGTTCTCAAAAACCAGTTTGTCAGTAGTTAGTTTACTGAGGTTGCGGAGAATCAACTCAACTCCTAATAATGTATCAGTTACCAGTTGATTCTTGGTTTTTTGGCTAAATTGCAAATATCCTTTTGTATCTGCGAGGACTTGGGCAATATCTCTACCTTGAAAGAAATAATTTGCTATGCGGTTGGACAGAATATAACCTGCATATTCTAAATCCCCAGATTCTAAAGCAGCCTGATATCCTTCATTACTAATTGCGTAGGCTTCTTTGATATGATTGAACCAGTAATGAAAAATGCTGACTAGGGACGAACAAGCTCGACATTTTAAACCCAAATTGCCAGATTTTTCGCTCAAATTTAGCGATAGCATGGCAAATTGATAGGCGGTTTTGTAATCTCCCGAAACGGCATTCAAAAACATACCATAACCTGCATAGCACAGAGACGCTTCGGGAACTAAACCGTATTTAAGAGACAGATTAAGTCCTTTTAAGACGCTGACTTTCCACAAATCTGGGTTGTTGAGGTACGCCGATGTTAGCAAGTTTGTGATTAATTTAACTGCGACTTTTTTGTCGGGGACAGTCATTTCGGGGGCATTGATTAATGAAGCAATTTCTCGATCGCCTAAAATGCTCTTTGCCGCCTCAAATTCTTCAGAAATCACTGTTTGCAGCCCATCTAGGGGCAAATCGATTCCCAGTAAGTTCAAGGCTTTGATGCCCGCTTTGACTGCATCCTCGTACTTAGCGCGCAGGGTGTACTGCACGATTAGCAGGTTGTAAATTTCTACTTTCTCTAAAGGCGATCGGGCTTTTTGTAAAGTTATATTAATAAATTCTTCTGATTTTTCAAAATAGCCGTTTAAATACTCAACATTTGCCCGTTCCATATGCAAAGCAAAGCCTAAGTCATAGTGGGAATCCCAAATATCATCAGTCAAACCGTCCATACCTGCGGTCAAATACTGCAAAGCGGAAACATAAGCTGTGGCATCTTTGGCACGCCTTGCCGCGTCTAAATTCAGCGTTGCCAGTTCAATTAATTCTCGATCTTCCTTGATTAATGTTCGAGCCACATTCAAGTGATCGACTAATTCAAAAATTCTGTCAGCCCGATATTCTGTCGGAGTATTTTCTAATATTTGCCTACCTATTTTCAGGTGAACTGCTTTTTTTTCTGAATCATCAATCAAAGCATAGGCTGCTTGTTGTACCCGATCGTGCAAAAATTTATAATTGAGAATTAACAGTGGAAACATCACATAATCTAGTGACTTACTTTCCAACTCCGAACTTGGCAGAATTAGTCCAGACTTGATGGCTGGCAACAACTGTGCGAAAGTTTCTGATGCTTCTTTCTCATTGATCAAAGAAAGGGTATTCAAGTCAAATTCATTGCCCAAACAAGCCACCAAGCGCAAAATTTGCTGCGTTGAAATTGGTAATTTTCTTAACTTCTGTACCATCAAATCTACTACATTATCAGTAATAGTACACTGCTCAATTTGAGTCATATCCCAATGCCAGCCGCCTTTTGTTCCTGAAAGTGGCGGGGAAAAAACTAGCAAGTCTTCCTGATATAGTGTATGCAGAAACTGATTGACAAAAAAGGGATTACCATCTGTTTTGCTGACTACAAGTTCAGCCAATGGTTTGACAGATTCTCGATCGCTATGTAGAGTTTCTGCAATCAAATGAGTAATATTATCCACTCCCAGTGGCAATAAAGCAATCTGATTGACAATCGCTTCTTGATTTCGCAGCGTCTCCACCGTCATCATTAAAGGATGAGTTGGACTGACTTCATTATCGCGATAAGCACCAATTAAAAATAGATATTGCGTAGCCTCATCCGTCATCATCAATTCGATCAACTTGAGGGTTGCAGAATCAGCCCACTGTAAATCGTCGAGAAAAATTACGAGGGGATGTTCTGGCTGACAAAATACGCGAATAAAATTTTGAAAAACCAGATTAAAGCGATTTAGAGACTCAGTTGGCCCTAATTCAACTACAGGAGGCTGAAACCCAACAATCAGTTCTACTTCCGGGATAACATCAATAATAATTTGTCCATTTTGACCAAAAGCGCTGCGGAGTTTTTCGCGCCACACTGCTAACTGTGCTTCACTTTCAGTTAAAAGTTGCCTCACTAATTCCGAAAAAGCGATCACAACAGCAGAGTAAGGAATCGTCCGTTTGTACTGGTCAAACTTGCCCCAAATAAAATATCCATGTCGGCGAGTAATCGGTTTTTCTAAAATTTTAACCATTGCGGATTTGCCAATGCCGGAATACCCAGCAATTAGCATCATCTCGCTACGGGATTTGTGTTCTCTTCTTGTTAACAATAATTGAGATGTTTCTGTCCTAGATGTTGCCTCTCTATTCATCGAGGAAGTTTGAATTTGTTCGTTCCTTCTGGAAGATCGATTATTTGTGACGGCTACTCGTTCAAATGCCGCTAAAAGAGTTTCTACTTCTCGCTGTCTGCCGTAGAGTTTTTGAGGTATTTTAAATTTATCAGAAATATCTTGACTGCCGAGGGTGAATTCGGAGATTAACCCGGCTGTCTGCAACTGAAATAAACATGATTCCAAATCGGCTTTCAGTCCCCAGGCACTTTGATAGCGTTCTTCAGCCGTTTTTGCTAACAATTTCATGACTATATCTGAAACAGCTTGAGGGATTGCTGGTACAGTTTGATGGAGAGGTACTGGCTGTTTAGCAATATGACAATGAACTAACTCCATTGGATCGGCAGTGTTGAAAGGGAGTTGTCCTGCGAGGACTTCATAGAAGGTGACACCGAGGGAATAAAAGTCGGTGCGGTAATCGATTACGCGGTTAGTTCTGCCCGTTTGTTCGGGCGACATATAGGCTAAAGTACCTTCTAAGAAATTCGGATTTTTATTGGAAATATCTTCGGATTCTGATCCACTGGAAATGCTAAAATCAATGAGTTTAACTTGCCCTGTAGCTGGATTGAAAACTATGTTTCCTGGGTTAATATCTTTGTGAATCACATTTTTGGAATGAATTTCTCCCAAGGTTTCAGCTACTTTGATGGCAATAGTTAGAAATCCTAAAATTGTGAATTTTTGGGAAGCTATGAACATTCTCAAAGATTCACCACCAAAATCTTCTAATATCATTGCCAAACTGTTTCTGACAGACAGCAATTTGTGGACGGTGACAACTCCGTCTAGCTTTAAGCTGGCAGTAATTTGATATTCACGCCGATATCTATTAAGTTCTTCTGGTGTCGGATAGTCTTCTTTGATAATTTTTATAATAACAGGTTGATTGTTCTGCTCATCCCGGCCACGGTAAACCAGGGATGTGCTGCTTTCATAAATGAGAGCGAGAACTGCAACGCCGGGAATTGCCATCATAGTTGGGTTCTCTGAAATTAGGTGTGCTAAGTCAATATTACTCTCCATTATCACTCAAGAGCTGTTTTTTGGGATGCGTGGCAAATCTGGCCTTGACAGCAAGCGGTTATGCTACCGTCGCGTCCTTGTTTTTTTTGGCATCCACAGCATTGAGTCCGATATACTTCATACCATATTCGCCGGCCTTGATCTGAATTTGGTTTGTCTAAATGTTCGTGATGATTGGGGATTTGCCCGGAAAAAGCTGATTTATCACAAATTTGTATTTTTAATCACAAGATTTTCTATTTGACCCTCAGTCTACCAGATTTAAAAAATCCACCTATAAAGTCAGTCTATTTTAGATTTACTCTGCTATTGAATTGATTAATTATGTTTGATGTAATGATTTAGGATTGCTATATTTAGTCATAATTAAGGTAGGGAATTTAGGGGCTGTAGGAATTGAATTTGTCGAAGTCTTAACGAAAGTTGACAAAAGATTAAGAATTATTGCATTAAAATTATAGGAAAGTCATGTTATTTAGGGGTCATATCCTTAGCTACAATAGGGTTTGACCGATCGCGCAAATCAACAAATTTGCAGAAACTCATTATTTCTAAAGGATTCATTCGGTGAGAGGATCATAAACAACCTTAAAATTTAGCAGTATATAGCCCGATCGGGCAAATCTCAACCAGCATAAGGAAAAATACCTATGAAATTGGCTTATTGGATGTACGCAGGCCCGGCTCACATCGGCACTTTGCGCGTTGCGACTTCCTTCAAAAACGTCCATGCGATCATGCACGCACCCATAGGAGACGACTACTTTAACGTGATGCGTTCCATGCTGGAAAGGGAACGGGACTTCACTCCAGTCACTACTAGCGTTGTGGATAGACACGTACTGGCGCGCGGTTCCCAGGAACGAGTGGTGGACAATATCACACGCAAAGACAGAGAAGAACACCCAGATTTAATCGTGTTGACTCCGACTTGCACTTCCAGCATTCTACAAGAAGACTTGGAAAACTTCGTGGAGCGAGCTCAATTGGAGGCCAAGGGCGATGTTTTGTTGGCGGATGTGAACCATTATCGGTTCAATGAACTCCAAGCAGCCGATCGCACTTTAGACCAAATCGTCAAATTTTATATCAACAAAGCCCGCAAAAAAGGCGATTTAGTAGAAGCCAAAAGCGAAAAACCATCAGTCAATATTATCGGGATGTCAACGCTGGGTTTCCACAACCAGCATGACTGTACTGAGTTGAAACGTTTGATGGCAGATTTGGGCATAGAAGTCAATGAAGTTATTCCCGAAGGTGCTTCGGTTCATAACTTGAAAAGATTGCCACGGGCTTGGTTTAACCTAGTACCTTATCGGGAATTGGGGATGGCCGCCGGAGAGTATTTGCAAGCAGAATTTGGTACGCCGATGGTGGATATTACGCCGATGGGTGTGGTAGAAACGGCGCGTTGTATTCGCAAGATTCAGCAGGTTTTGAATGCTCAAGGTGCTGACGTTGATTACGAAAATTTCATCGATCAACAAACGCGGTTTGTGTCTCAGGCTGCTTGGTTTTCGCGATCGATCGATTGCCAAAACTTAACTGGCAAAAAAGCGGTCGTATTTGGCGATAATACCCACGCTGCGGCGATGACGAAGATTTTGTCTCGCGAGATGGGAATTCACGTTGTGTGGGCAGGAACCTACTGCAAACACGATGCTGATTGGTTCCGGGAAGAGGTAAAAGGGTATTGTGATGAAGTGCTGGTGACGGAGGATCATGGAGAGATCGGAGATGCGATCGCGAAAGCAGAACCTTCAGCAATTTTCGGCACACAAATGGAACGTCACGTTGGTAAGCGGTTGGATATTCCCTGCGGAGTGATTGCTGCGCCGATTCATGTTCAAAATTTCCCGATCGGCTACAAGCCATTTTTGGGTTATGAAGGCACAAATCAGTGTGTAGATTTGGTGTATAATTCCTTTACTTTGGGAATGGAAGATCACCTGCTGGAAATCTTCGGCGGCCACGATACCAAGGAAGTGATTACTAAGGGAATTTCGGCTGATTCTGATATGGGTTGGACGAAGGATGGACAGGCAGAATTGAATAAAATCCCCGGTTTTGTGCGGGGGAAAGTGAAGCGTAATACTGAGAAGTTCGCGCGCGAACGAGGGATTGAGAAGATTAATGCTGAGGTGTTGTACGCGGCGAAGGAAGCTGTCGGCGCATAGTTAGTTGTAGGTGGGCAAATGCCCACCTTAGTTAAAGTTTACTTACATTTTTTATGAGATATTAATCTGATAGCAAATATATTTTATGCTAAAAACTAAACATCCAAATTATGATGTACTTAATTTGATCGGATATCGGGAATAATTGTATCCCAATTAATCACTTCTTGATTTTTTATTGATGATGCTTTGACGACTAAGACTCCACCAACATAATGAACCTCGCACTCTTCATCTATATTTGCTGGTTGGCTGTTGCCAGTTTCATCGGGCGGCGAAGCTACTTCCTGGTTTCTGCGCTGCCATAACAGGAAATCAGCAAAGTTAAGGATTTTTTGCAGTTCGATTTCAGAGAAATTTTTCAGTTTGTCAACAATTTTTTCTTGGATGAGTATCACGGCTATTTTTTCCTTGCTTAACACGACCGTTAGATTCAGTTTAACATGAAGTCGGAGCGATCGCACTTATGCCGGCTCACTCTCTTCAGACTCATGTTCTGGCTCATTCTCTGCCACAAAATCCACCTTCTCATAGACATCAGCCAGTGGCACTTCCACCTGAAAGAAATTAAAAACTAGCGCCGTATCTTCCTCATCATACTGACGATAAGACCACCGCTTGTTTGCCAATTTACAATACTGTTCTATATAAACCTGGGATTGGTCAATCAGAATATATTCTTGAAATGTGGGAATCGTTTGATACAACTTAAACTTATCAGTGCGATCGTAAATTTTAGTAGATTTCGATAAAACTTCAATAATCACTTGAGGATTCATCACTATATCCTGGCGATTATTGTAATACTCAGGTTTACCCGGAATTACCATCACATCGGGATAAGTATAAATTCGCTTTTTCGTCATCCACAGACGTACATCACTGAAGAAAACTCGATAGTCCTGTTTTTTGAGGCTAAGACTTAATGCGATATAAATATTTCCAGCGATTTGATTGTGATTCGTAGTTCCACCTGTCATGGGAATAATTACTCCGTCGTGATATTCGCTTTTGTACTCTGCTGCTTCTTCCAGGGCTAGATATTCTTCTGGAGTGAAGTAGCGTTGTGCTGTTGGCTGTTCTGTTACTTGTAGAATAGCTACCACGGTTTTTTCCTCAACTCAATTCATATCTTGTGTCTAGTTTAACATTGTCCGAAAGTGCGATCGCAGTAAAGCACAGTTAGAAAAAAGTGAGTGGAGTTTGACCCCACAACAAAAGGAGTAGATTATTACCGATCGCCCTTTTGAGCTAACATTGCCTTAGCCTGATTCCACAAGTCATCTAACTCTTCTGGGGCATAATCCGACAAAGGTCGATCGCACTTTTCCTCCACCAACGCAAACCGTTCCACAAACCGCTGATTAGTTCCCTGCAAAGCTTCCGACGCATCTAACCCATACCAGCGCGATAATTGAATTAACACAAACATAATATCTCCCAATTCAGACTGCTGCGCGGCTTTATCCTCATGTTTGAGAGCGTGTTCAAATTCTGCCATTTCTTCATGAAACTTATCCCAAACACCGTCTACGCTATCCCAATCAAAACTAACTTCCGCAGCTTTTTGCGAAATTTTCATCCCCGCTGCGATCGGAGGCAAGGTGCTAGCATAACGCCTCATTTTAGCAGCTAAAGTTGGGGTTTTACCAGTTTCACCTTTTTCTGCTGCTTTAATTTTGTCCCAGTTTTCATTAACTTCATCAACGCTGTTAATCTCGACATCGCCGAAGACGTGGGGATGACGGCGAATCAATTTTTCCGCAATCCCGTCGGCGATTTCTGCGAGGGTGAATTGACTGGATTCGCTGGCAATTTGAGCTTGGAGAATTACTTGCAAAAGTAAGTCGCCCAATTCTTCAACAATCGCATCTTTTTTGCCACGACGAATCGCATCGGCGGTTTCATAAGCTTCTTCGATGATGTGCGGAATTAGAGTTTGGGGAGTTTGGGCTAAATCCCAGGGACATCCGCCATCTGGATCGCGCAATTTGGCGACAATTTCGATTAAGCTTTGCATTGCTGTGAGCGATCGAGTTTGAGAATTAGACATAATAATTTACCTTTTAGATTTGCTAGATGTGCGAGTGGGAGCTTTTCGTTTGCGCTTCTTGATTGAGCTTGGCGGGCGCAACTCCTTCAATTCTTGCTTTTTGAATCTTTTGTAAGTCGAGCCACCCCAATCGCTGAGATAGTGGCTCATCGCGCCCAATTCTAAGCCGATGTAAACAGCTAAAAGTTCGATCGGGTGTTGGACGATCGATCGCCAACAACCCAAAACCACATCCTGCCAATTCCCAGCTAAGTTGCCAATTTTTTCAGCAATTATCAATCCCAATATCCCTACAACTGCGATCCAGGTAGCAAGGTACAATATTCGCAAAGCAGTGCCAATCAGAGGCCCGTGGGACACCAAAGAGCGGTGGCGGAGGTTTTTTTGGTACGGTAGCCAAATCAGTTTGAACCATCCCCAGCGCTGATACTGACAAGAGTAGATATCCAAGTCGGGGCCAAACATCAGCCCGCCGAACAAAAAGCTACCAGACACCAGCAAAGTCAGATTGCTGCTTTGAGTCTGGGCAAAAGTGAGGGCTGCGACAAAGGGCAAAGTCCACAGGGTAATGCGATCGTGAGTGCGGCCAGAGGGCATTTAAAATTTATGATTTTTTTAGTTGATCTTTTTGAGACACTGTGATATAATAAGTCCTTGTAAGCGCAAATGGGTGATTAGCTCAGTGGTAGAGCGCCTGCTTTACACGCAGGATGCCGTAGGTTCAAATCCTACATTACCCATCACACAACTGAATATCAATATTTTTGGGTAAATATAGAGGAGACGGCAATGCCGTGTCCCTACAATGTTGTTTTGGGTAGGGAGACGGCACTGCCGTCTCCTAATTTCAGCTACTAATAATTCCGATGCCATCGAAAACGATATGATGACTCAATTAAACATTTTGTGGCGGATGTCAAAAAATTGGCACTCTATGCAGGAAAATTAATTGATTGATTTTCTTTTTGACCATCCTGATATATGAAGCCGAAAATAACAAGCCCGATCGCGTGGCAGCAAGCTGAACTACTGATGCAGCCCGCCTTAATCCGAGTGCTCGACAACATCCGCAAACAACTAGAAGAGTCGGTTTGGACAGGGACTTACCAAGAAGTACACACTCCTTTTCCGGGCTATAAGCTAATTTTAGAGCGTCAAGGCGAACAAAGATCGATCGATGTTTGGGAACTTTGTTATCGAGTCTGTTTTGTTGATTACCAACCAGCCCACTCTGATATGCAAAGCCAGGAAGTTATAATTGACACTCTTTTGATTGATGAGGATACTGGTGATGTAGATTGGATGCGTCTAGATGCTAAAACTAGACAAGTAATACAGGAAGTTTTTGCGAATTTAGCTCATTAGTCATTCGTCATTCGTTATTAGTCATTAGTCATTAGTAGCAAATAACTATCAACTGTCAACCGTCAACAGTCAACAAAATATGATGATTCAAGAATTGCATGATATTCAAACATCCACTGGTGCTATATTTGGCGATTTAACAACCGGAGAAAGTATCCCAGTTAGCTTTGGGAATGATCCAGCCGCGATCACGGCCACCAAAGAAAGTGTAGCTTTGTGCGATCGCACTCACTGGGGACGCATTCAAATCTCTGATAGCGATCGCCTACGGTTTCTGCACAATCAGACTACCAATAATATCAACAAACTGCAACCCGGTCAAGGTTGCGATACCGTTTTCGTCACATCCACCGCGCGCACGATCGATCTCGCCACCGCCTATGCGACAGAAGATGCTGTGCTGCTGTTAGTTTCCCCCAACCGCCGCCGACAATTGCTCGAATTGCTCGATCGCTATATTTTCCCAATGGATCGGGTAGAATTAACAGACTTAACTGATACAACTGTTACTTTCAGTCTCCTCGGCCCAGAAAGCAGTAAATTACTCGCACAAATCGGAGTTAGCGAACTCGAAAATCAACCCTATGCTACTCACAAATTGAGCAATATTGCAGGTATAGAAGTCCGAGTTGCTGTTGGTAGCGGCTTAGCATCTCCTGGATACACCTTAATTGCATCAGCCAAGGATGCAGCTAGCTTGTGGCATGAATTAGTCAAAGCTGGGGCCGTACCAATGGGCGATCGCATCTGGGAACAACTACGAATAGAACAAGGCCGCCCCGCAGCAGATTCTGAACTTACAGATGATTATAATCCCCTAGAAGCAAGACTTTTGCACACTATCACCTATGATAAAGGTTGCTACATCGGTCAAGAAACAATTGCTAGATTGAACACCTACAAAGGAGTAAAACAGCAACTTTGGGGCGTGCAATTAAGCGGATATGTTGCACCAGGTACTGTGGTGACAATCGGAGAAGAAAAAATCGGGAAACTTACCAGCTTAACTGAAACCGAATCTGGTTTTTTTGGTCTTGCTTACATTCGCACAAAAGCCGGAGGCGAAGGATTGAAAGTGCAAGTGGGAGAAATTGCTGGAGAAGTAGTAAATCTGCCATTTTTAAGCTTATAATCTAAAATAATTAATTAATTGTGGGGTGGGCAAGATGCCTGTTGCAAAGAGCGGGCAAGATGCCCACCCCACAAGAGAATTGACCAATTGTGGAACAGGCATCTTGCCTGTTGCAAAAAAGTCCTTATTTCGCCGACTTCTGCGATTTGTTTTCAGATTCAGGAGATTGTAAAGCCTCATCAAGAATAGCACGAGCCGACTCAGCTTTACCCCTAGCTTCCCGATAGCGCACATTAGCTTGAGCGAAGTTTTTCAACACCTTAAAACCATCTTTGAGACTACTAATTTCCTCAGCAGTCACAGGTTCATCAGTAAACAAAATATCGATCGCAGCCCGGATTTTCAATGCTTCCTCGCGGGATTCCATTACCTTCAATTTGAGACTAGCCAAATTGCTCAAAATTTGTATAGCTTCGGTAATCGCATCCTCAGCTTCAGACGTACCATCTTCCATGTCTTTAACTTCGACAAACTGCTTTGGCCCAAATCCTTCTTTGAGCTCCGTCGATAACTTGTCAGAGTCTATGAGTTGCATCAACTGATCCATAGCTTCTTCGCGGGCTTTTGCGGAATCTTTCCCTTTAACAGTTAAAATAGTTTCAGGGCTTTGAGGAAGTGTATAGCGAACCATATTTTGATAGCCTTTGTGCGACAACAATTAGTGATATTTTATCTTGATTCGATCGCAAGTTGCAGCTATCAATCTTGCAAAATAGCAAATCGCTTTCCAAAAGTTGACAGGCATCCACTCAAAAGGAATACTAAACATAATGAAAGATAAATTTATTAATTGGCTCAACATATTTTTAGTAGCAGACGTGTTTTTCGTGTTTGCTAGCTTTGCATGGTTTGCGATCGCAGTATTAGGTCGATCGACTGGCGTGAATCTCGGTTTCGATTTGTGGTACAGTCTTTGGCAGCCTGTATTTAATCCCGCCCTGGGAATTCTGATGGGTGGCGCTATTCTGAGTGGTATAATTAACCAAGTTTCTAAACGTCTCAATCCCAGGTAAGATTTTTGCGAAAAACTTCCATAAAGTCCGATCGCCCACCTGTCAATTTTGATGTCGCAGAGGTACGATAGAAGTTAGGGAACGATGCCAAGCCCGGTAAGACTAAACTGGGCAAAAATACCCACAGGAAAGGAAAAATGACATTTAACTTACGGCGACCAGTTTTAATTGGTGGAATAGGACTTTCAGCAGCACTGTGGCTGTTGGATAGTCTACAGCACTCGGCTTCTGAAATGGGCGAAACAGGACTCATCGGCTTAGTGGCTGCGGGTGCTGGATATTGGTGGTGGCAACGACAATCGCCCAAACTCGAATCTCCCATCCTAGAAGCCCTGGCAAGTCGGGAAGCAGCTTTAAAGGCGATCGCATCTTCGGAAGTGACAATTAATTTGCTCGCCTCAGAAGCTCAAAACTCCACAGTTCCTGCTAATCTAAAAGCACAGCTCGATCGCCTAACCGCCGAATTAGACCGACCAGATTTGCGAATTAGCGTCACAGGTGGCAAATCTGTAGGTAAAAGTGCCTTAATTCAAGTATTAAATTCTGATTGGGCATCTCAACAGTCGCAAAAGTTGACTTTCCAAGAAACAGCCCCGCTGTTTACTACGACAAATTTCGATAGCAAAATCAGCGATGACTTAGTGCTGTTTGTGACAGCGGGCGATATCACAGATTCCGAATTTCAAACACTATCTCAGCTAGCTTTAGTAGGTCAACGCTTTCTGCTAATTTGGAACAAACAAGACCAATATTTACCAGCACAGCAGTCGCAAATTTTGGACTCATTGCAAGCCAGAATGGACGAAATACTGGGGACATCAGATATAATTGCGATCGCAGCTTCCCCCAATGCAATTAAAGTCCGACAGCACCAAGCAGACGGCACTTTAACAGAACGGATGGAAACTCAAGCTTCCCAACTCCAACCGTTGACAGCAAGACTCACACAAATCTTAACAGCAGAAAGACCACAATTGGTGTGGGCGAGTACAGTGCGATCGGCCCAAATGGTGAAACAGGAAGCAAAAGCTGTGTTAAATGGAGTTAGATGCGATCGGGCAATGCCCATCATCGAACAATATCAATATATCGCAGCCGCAGCAGTTTTTGCCAATCCCGTTCCCGCCCTAGACTTATTAGCCACAACCGCCATCAGCACTCAACTCATCATCGACCTCGGCGCTATTTATCAACAAAAATTCTCCTTAGATCAAGCTAAGACAGTAGCAGCAACTTTGGCAAGTCAAATGCTCAAACTAGGATTAGTAGAAATCTCAACTCAAACCATTACAGGATTGCTCAAAACCAATCCCATCACCTTTGTAGCCGGAGGCGCAGTCCAAGGAATTAGTGCAGCTTACTTTACCAGAATAGCAGGACAGAGTTTAATTGAATATTTCCAAAATCAAGAACTGGAAAACACCGTCAATGGTGGCTTAAATATTGAGAAATTGACCAAAACTTTGCAAGCAGTATTTAAGCAAAATCAACAAATTTCCTTCTTGCAAGCTTTCATCAACCAAATTGCGAGTAGCCTCTCGCCTCAAACATCTCAATCCCAAGTAGTTAATTCAGCCGTCAATTAAAGTTAGTGACTCGTTACCAGGCTCTGCCTGGTAACGCAGATCCGGAGGCTCTGCCTCCAATTTTCCTAATAGTTTGCAAGGCAGATTTTTCTCCCATCTTCGAGGCAGAGCCTCTGGACATCGGTTCCCAGGCAGAGCCTAGGAACCAGTTAATCGTTTCCTGAGCGTAGTCGAAGGGCTTCCTTCTTCCTTCTTCCTTCTTCCTTCTTCCTTCTTCCTTCTTCCTTCTTCCTTCTTCCTTCTTCCTTCTTCCTTCTTCCTTCTTCCTTC
>JAYSVM010000167.1:0-38094 GCA_043718495.1 Oscillatoriales bacterium
TTTCTGGGGCCCAACGGTGCCGGTAAAACCACAACCATGCGGATTTTGTCGGGATACTTGCCAGCATCCAGTGGCACCGCCCGCATTGCCGGCCTAGACATTCACGAAAATTCGATGGCTGTCAGACAGCGTATCGGCTATTTGCCAGAAAACCCTCCACTATATCCTGAAATGTCAGTGGAAGGATTTCTGTTTTTTGTAGCACGGATTAAGCAAGTACCAGCCGGCGATCGCGCTCGCAGAGTCACCTCAGCCATCGATCGCTGCGGTTTGACCGAAAAACGCAAAGTTTTAATCCGCAAACTTTCTAAGGGCTTTAAGCAACGAGTAGGCATCGCTCAGGCGATCGTCCATGACCCACCAGTGATTATCCTGGATGAACCAACTGTGGGCCTTGATCCCAGACAAATCATCGAAGTCCGCAATTTAATCAAAAGCCTTGGGGGACAGCATACAATCATCCTTTCGACGCACATTTTGCCGGAAGTCAGCATGACTTGTAACCGCGTCACCATCATCAATCGTGGTCAAATCGTCGCCGCCGGAAGTCCGCAAAATTTGACTGGAGAGTTGGCGGCTGGTTCGGGCTATGAATTGGAAGTTGAAGGCGAGGAGGAGTTGGTTAACAGTTTACTGCTACCTGCGGTGGAAAATTTGCCCGGAGTGCGATCGATCGAATTGATCGCAAATCAAGAGTCTTTAGCCGGTCGTTATCGCCTGCGGGCATTGTGCGAACCGGATCTAGAACCGGGACGAGAAATTGCCGCAGCTATCATCGCTTCTGGGTTTGGGCTGTGCGAAATGCGTCGCAATCGGGCTACTTTGGAAGATGTGTTTTTGAAGCTGACAACTGCTGACAAGAAGCAGGGTGATGTTTTGATTGAAACTGAACCTGAAGTTGCAGAAAATCTGGCAACTGGAGAAGCTCAAGATGCGATCGTATCTTCTCAAATAGAGTTGGAACCGGTTGTAGAAAGTTTGCCAATTGTAGAAAGGGAAGAATTACTTTATGATTCTCCGTCTGAATCAGAACCAGTTGCAGAAATAGCAGATACGATTATCTTACATTCTCAACCGGAACCAGAACCAGTTGTAGAAATAAAAGATGCGATTATCGTACATTCTCAACCGGAATCAGAATCAGTTGCAGAAATAGAAGATGCGATTATCGTACATTCTCAACCTGAACCAGAACCGATTGCAGAAAGACTAAAGTCCATCGGTGATGTTGAACCCGAATTGCAAGCAGTAGCAGATTTTCTGGAAATTGTAGAAAAGCAAGAGTTGATTGACTATTCTCAGCCAGAATCGGTTGTAGAAGCCGAACAGTCTCTTGAATATTCTCAACCAGAACCAGAACCTGTTGTCAGAAATCGCCAAACTAAAAAAAGGCAACAACCGATTAGCGATGCTTCGCCCGAAGAACCACCTGTCACCAAAAAGCGATAAATACAAAAAAAGCAACAAACTAGCGACGACAGCGAAACACCCCGCACTAGCGACCCAGAATGAAAGTGCATCGATGCCCAATTCCCGATTCCCAATTCCCAATTCCCAATTCCCAATTCCCAATTCCCAATTCCCAATTCCCAATTCCCAATGCCCGATTCCCAATTCCCGATTCCCAATGTTAGTAATGATTAGTAATATTGTCGCGATTTATCGCAAGGAACTACAAAGCTATTTTGCCTCGCCATTAGCTTATGCAATCGCAGCAGTTTTTTGGCTAATCACAGGCTACTTTTTAATAGCCATTCTGCTCGCCCCCGACGGATTAATTCCCCAAATCACCCAGCGAGACCAAGTGGGAATTACCGAACCTCCCATCGACGTGGCCTACGAATTCCTACAACTGTTCCTGCGAATAATGGGTTCCCTTTCATTGTTTGTATTACCCGCACTTTCGATGGGACTTTATGCAGAAGAACGTAAGCGAGGCACATTAGAACTATTAGCTACATCGCCCTTAACCAACTGGGCAGTTGCTACAGGAAAACTCCTCGGTGTTTTAACATTTTACACCACCATGTTGCTGCCCCTGCTTGCTTGCGAGGCGATCGCACTCAGTTCCTCAACCCCTCCCGTACCCCCCGCCGTTCTTCTGCTAGGACACGGTGGCTTAATCTTGCTAGCAGCCGCAGTATTGTCCCTGGGAATGTTTATTTCCTCCCTCACAGACAGCACAATTTTATCAGCCATCCTTACCTTCGCTCTAGTATTATTTCTGTGGGTGATCGATGCAGCCGCAGTCGGTATCGGTGGGCCCTTCGGAGCAGCATTAGGACAGTTGTCTTTACTAACACACTATACGAATCTTGTCAAGGGAGTTTTCGACACCAGCAGTTTAATTATGTTTGCAAGTTACATTATTTTAGGAGTATTTCTCACCGCCCAATCTATCGATGCCTTGCGCTATCAGCGTTCTTAAAAAAATGGATATAGGGCATTGGGTATAGGACATTCGTAACCAATTCCCAATTCCCAATTCCCAATTCCCAATTCCCAACTCCCAATTACCTCAAGCCATGAAATTCATAAATCCCAAAATCGACTTGGCGTTCAAAAAAATATTCGGTATCACCGAAAACAAAGACATTCTGATTAATTTTTTAAACGCAATTATCTATGAAGCACAGCCCGTCATCGAAGACTTAGAAATCATCGACCCCGACAAAGGAGTCGAAACAGTCGGAATTAAAGACACCTACCTAGATATCAAAGCTAAAATTAACGGCGACAGAATAGCCCTCATTGAACTTCAACTAATCAACGTGTCATCCTTCGGGAAAAGAGTTTTGTACAATGGTGCCAAAACTTACAGCCTGGAATTAACAGGAGAAGAACGCTACGAAAGACTAAAAACAGTAATTTCTTTAAAAATTGCCGACTTTGAAATGTTTGCAAATCAGCCAGAAGTTATTTCCAGATTTGTATTCAAAGAAAAAAATCATAAGTCTGATTATCCAGATACTGAACTAGAATTAGTATTTGTCGAACTGCCAAAATTCACCAAACAATTAGCAGAATTAGAAACACCAGCCGACCAATGGATTTATTTTCTCAAAAACAGCATCAATTTAGAAACATTACCAGAAACACTCAGTGAAGTTGCCGAAATCAAAAAAGCTTTTGAATTGACCAATGAAGACAACTTCACTCAGCAAGAATTAAAGGAATTGAAAAATCAGGAAATGTGGATCCACAACCAGCATGGTGCAATAGATGTGGCAAAAGAACAGGCGACAAAAACAGCTCAAATTTCGTTAATTTTGCGTCAAATGGTCAAGCGTTTAGGCAAGATTGAACCAGAAACCGAAAATCATATCCGTCAATTATCCATACAGGACTTAGAAAGCTTAGGAGATGCTGTGCTGGACTTCAAACATCTGTCGGATTTAACAGCATGGTTGCAGACTTATTCACGATAAAGTAACATTTAACATTCTTCAATCTCAATTTTATGAAAATTAGAAAAAGCAATTGGAAATACATTTTTTTGTTGGGCCCCCTCCTGATAGCAGCGGGAATAACAGCAAGACTTGTCTCGGCAGCATGGGAACCTCTGACAGTCGGTCTAGTTATTGCTGGAATAGTGACGATCGCACTTTGGCTACTATATTTAACTTATGAACAAGGTTTTTGGGGACGGCGTTCTACTCAAGCCAGCACAAACGCCCTAATTTCTACTCTAGCTGTCTTCGTAATTCTCGGAGTAATTAACTTCCTAGCCTTTCGGTATCCCACCCGCATAGATTTGACTGAAAGCCAGCAATTTACCCTCGCCCCGCAAACTCAACAAATATTGCGAAACTTGCAAAATCCAGTCAAAGTTTGGATATTTGACCCTACCCAAAATCCTCAAATAAAAGAATTGCTGGAAAGCTACAAACGTGAGGGAGGTGAAAAGTTTCAATTCGAGTTTGTTGATCCGCTAGCCCAACCGGGAAAAGCTAAGGAATTTAGCATTACTAGCATCGGAGAAATTTACTTACAATCCGGGAAGAAAAAACAGGTTCTCAAAAAAAGTGGCACTGCTTTTGGTAGTGACCCAAATCAAGGACTTTCAGAAATAAAACTTACTAATGGCTTAGAAGAAATTCTCAGTACGCGCAATCCCACTGTTTACTTTCTCCAAGGAAAAGGGGAACGCCCGCTACAGGAGGGTCAAGGCGGAATTCAGCAAGCTGAAAAAGCACTGCAAGACAAATATTATGACGCCAAAACACTAAATTTGGCAGAACGTAAAGAAGTGCCAGAAGATGCAGATGCTTTAGTAGTTGCTGGGCGGGAAAAACCGTTTTTAGATGCAGAAATTAAAGCACTTAAAGCTTATCTCGATCGCGGTGGCAGTTTATTGTTGATGGTAGACCCGGCAATTAATACCGGATTGGACAAATTTCTGCAAGAATGGGGTGTCAAACTAGACAGTCGTTTGGCTATCGATTATTCGGATACTGGCAAAAAATTCGGGCTAGGTGCGACGGTTCCCACAGTGCGGCGTTATGGAGAACATCCGATTACCCAAAGTTTCGGTAGTGGCATTTCATTTTATCCCTTTGCCCGTCCTTTGGAAATCACGAAGGTAGAAGGGATAGAGGAAAAACCGCTGATTTGGACGAGTGAGGAAAGTTGGGCGGAAAGCGATTTGACAACCAGGAAGTTGGAGTTCGATGCGAAGACCGATCGACAAGGCCCGCTATTATTAGGTGTAGCTTTAGTGCGATCGGAAACTGCTAACGTCCCATCAAATCCCTCGCCATCTCCAACAACTTCGCCATCTCCGACAACTTCCCCATCTCCAACAATTTCCCCATCTCCAACAACTTCGCCATCTCCGACAACTTCCCCATCTCCAACAACTTCGCCATCTCCAACAACTTCACCATCTCCAACAACTTCACCATCTCCGACAACTTCGCCATCTCCAACAACTTCACCATCTCCAACAACTTCTCCATCTCCAACAACTTCCCCATCTCCAGTAACTTCTCCATCTCCAACAACTTCGCCATCTCCAACAACTTCCCCATCTCCAACAACTTCTCCGACAGAATCTCCTACTGCTTCACCAATTAGCTATTCGGTGATTGTCTCCCAAGAAGCTACACCTCCAGTATCTCCAGTAACTTCGCCAACACCCAAAGCTTCTCCAACAACTTCGCCAACGCCAACACCAGAAACATCTCCCACAGCATCTCCTAGTCCAAATTCAACTATTTCTGCGCCTTCAACTCTTAGAAAAACTTCGCGAATGGTAGTAATTGGCACATCTCAATTTGTGACTAACGGTTGGTTTGACCAACAACTGAATAGCGACGTGTTTATTAACTCAGTTAGTTGGTTGAGTAAGCCAGACCAGCAAAGCTTTTCTATTAGCCCGAAAAAAGCGACTAACCGCCGCATCAATATGACTGTTGTTCAAGTATTGTTTCTGGTTTTAGGTTGGCTGATATGGCCTTTACTCGGACTAGGAATTGGTACAGCTATTTGGTGGAAGAGAAGGTGAGTTTGTTGACTGTTGACTGTTGACTGTTGACTGTTAATGACAGAATCCCCAATTCCCCATGCCCGATGCCCGATGCCCAATGCCCGATGCCCAATTCCTAAATTATGAAATTGCAGAAAAATACATTAATATTAATAGCAGTTGCACTGAGCTTAGCTGGGTTGGTTTCGTTGTTCGAGATACAAGTAGCTCCAAAGCAAGAGGCGGCTAAGGATGAAAAACAGAGAATTTTTGCTTTTAAGCCCGATCGCATACAATTCTTTACAGTAAAAACTCCCGAAAATATCTTGACTTTTGAGCGAGTTTATGCAATCAAAGGAGGGAAATCTAGTTGGGAAATGAAAGTGCCGATGCAAGCACACGCAAATCAGGCATCAGTAGATTTTTTATTAGATAGATTAGGGACAGGAAAGAGCGATCGTACAATTAACATTACTCCCAGTCAATTAGCAGAATTCGGTCTCGATAAACCCCAAGCTACAGTTACAGTAAAACTGGATAACCAGGAAACTCACCGCTTAGTTTTAGGCAACAAAACAGACTTTAGTGGTCGCTTTTTGTACGCCCAAGCCAACCCGACCGAATCGCCTTCTCAGAATTTTCCCGTGCTTCTAGTACCCTTTGACTTTAAAAATGCCACTCAGAGACCTTTGTCCGAGTGGAAAAAAACAGAAGAACCAAAAGCAGACAAAAAGCCAAAACCTTCTCCCAGCCCAAGTGAAACCCCAAGTCTGACCAACCCATAGGTGAAATTGGATAAACTTTGGTATGTGAGACTGTTGTAGCAAAGTAAACGGTGAATTCTCAGGTAAAATTTAAATGACCCATTTAAAAACCTCTTAATTCAAGCATTCCTCGCTTAAAATACAAGAAACTTTGAAGTTAAACTATATCCAACTGGCGCGAATTACTTCCAGGAAATGGTGAATATGTTTCAAACAGCACTCAACCAAGGTACGACAGCAACGGATACAGCGCTTGACGTTGAACTCCGCAAAGTCTTCAAGGTATTCAATGGTGAAACCGCAGTCCGCGGAGTTGACCTCGAAATCCATCAAGGAGAATTTTTTAGCATTCTGGGGCCAAGTGGCTGCGGTAAGACTACCACGCTGCGCTTAATCGCTGGCTTCGAGACTCCCTCGGCGGGCGAATTGATGATTCGCGGCCAGTCGATGACCAACACTCCCGCTTACCGCCGTCCGGTAAATACTGTGTTTCAAAGCTATGCTTTGTTCGGACATATGAATGTTTGGGACAACATTGCTTTTGGATTGCGGATTAAGAAGCTGGGGAAAGCGGAAGTTGAAGAACGGGTACGGGAAGCTTTGCAATTGGTGAAAATGGAATCTTTCGCCACCAGGTTTCCGGGCCAGATGTCGGGTGGTCAACAGCAGCGGGTGGCTTTGGCGCGAGCTCTGGTGAATCGGCCGGCGGTTCTGTTGCTAGATGAACCGCTTGGTGCTCTGGATTTGAAGTTGCGGAAGCAGATGCAGTTGGAATTGTCTAATTTGCATAAAGAATTGGGTTTGACGTTTGTGATGGTGACTCACGACCAAGAAGAGGCGATGAGTCTTTCTGACCGGATTGCGGTGATGAATGAGGGCCGAATTGAGCAAATTGGCTCTCCTGAAGAAATTTATGAGTGTCCGCAGACGGCCTTTGTGGCGGATTTTATTGGTGATACGAATTTGTTTGCTGGTAAGGTGGAGTCGATCGACCGATCGACTATCACAGTTCGCACACCAGCGGGACTAAAAATAGTTGTCCAGCAATCGGATATGTGGAATGGGGTGATAGACGACTCTGTCGTAGTCAGCGTCCGGCCGGAAAAAGTATATTTGAATCTTTACCAGCCAGAAGTTTCGGTCAACTGTTTTGAAGGTCGGCTGAAAAATATCATGTACATGGGCACTCACGTTCATTACGTGGTGGAGTTGACCACGGGCGATAAAATGACGGTGCGACAACCGAATACTGGTGGCTCTTTCCCAGACCCGCACACGCCGATTTATGCTTACTGGGGAACTACTGATTGTCTCGTTTTGAGCGATAGAAAATAATTACGAAGGAAGTTCGGCAACGGATTATGTAACGGATGTAACGGATGAATGGAAGACCGAAGTTGAAAGAAGGAAGAAAAATAATTCAATCTTTCTCAATTCCTAATTCCCAATGCCCAATTCCCAATGCCCAATTCCCATTACCAATCTTTGAATCTGTGCCTCCAACTAATCTACCAATTTCCAGGTTTTCTAGGGCTAATTCTACACGTCGTCAGTTCCTCAAAAATTCGGCGGCGACAGTCTCCGGCTTAGCCCTTTCTAGTTGTGGCTGGCGGCTTGCAGATGTACAATCTGCCCCTCCGGTCAAAGGTAATGCTGACCAACTTTTCATCTATACTTGGGCAGGCTATACAGATAAGGCTTTGCTCGATCGCTTTGCCGAAAAAACAGGCATCCGCGTGGTAGCAGACGTATTTGACTCCAATGAGGCGATGCTGGCTAGAGTTCAAGCCGGTGGCGGCCGCGCCTATAGCATTATTTACCCGTCTGACTACATGGTGATTCAGATGAAGGAGCTGAGTCTGTTGAGCCAATTAGACCACTCGATGTTGGGAGGACTCGATCGCCTCAAAAAGCAGTTCCAAAACCCTGTATATGACCCAGGGAACCGCTACAGCGTACCTTTGAGTTGGGGAACCACAGGCTTAATTTACAACAGTGAACAGCTCAAAGAAGCTCCCGAAGATTGGGACTATTTGTGGAAACACAAACAGGAGTTGACAAGGCGAATGACTCTGGCAAATGATGTTCGAGAAGTGATGGGTGCTGCCCTGCGGATGTTGGGCTATTCTCTCAATTCTACGAACCCAGAGCAAGTGAAACAAGCTTACGAAAAGTTGGTAGAGTTAAAACCGTCGATCGCATCTTTTACTACAGACGCTTGGCGGCCTCAAATACTTACAGGGGATTTGAAAGTAGCCATGTGTTATTCTTCGGATGCTAATGAAGTAATTCCAGATAACGACAAATTGCGCTATGTTGTACCAAAAAGTGGTTCTTCTCTGTGGACTGACACTTTAGTCATTCCTAAAGGTGCTCCCAATTCCGAAGCAGCTTATAAGTGGATCAACTTTATGCTGCAAGCTGATGTCGCTGCTTCTTTGGTAGAACGGCTCAGTTTCTCGACTCCTTCGGAAGATGCTTTTAGTTTGCTGACACCGGAAGTGCGGGCAAATGAGATTCTTTTCCCTTCCGAGGCTACTTTAAAAAATTGCGAAGGTGTTGCTCCGGTAGGAAAATTTATAGACGTGTACGATCGCTACTGGACTAAATTAACAAGTGCCTAATTTGAGATATTGTAGGGTGCGTCGCTACCAGATTTTTTGATGGGATTTGCAGATTGTAGGATGGCGACGCACCCTACGGTATTTACAAATCAAAACTCAAAACTGAAAACTATTTATTATTTATGGCTGTTTCTACCAAAGCTCCCCCTCCGATTCCTCCAAATTCTTCCTCAAAGGCAGAAACTGTTTCTCCTTGGTCATCGTGGGCTGGGCCACTGGCATTGCTCGGCCCTTCTGGTGTGTGGCTAGCTCTATTATTAGTAGTACCAACTATAGTCATTTTCCAATTGAGTTTGGTGCCGAATATTAAGCCTGGAGATTTGGTGATTCCTTCGGGACTTGGCAATTATCTGCGAGTGTTTGAGCCTTTGAATTTGCAGGTGATTGGGCGATCGCTCTTTTTTGCAACTGGGACTACTATACTCTGTTTGGTGCTGGGATTTCCCGTGGCTTACTGGATTGCCCTCAATGTCTCGCCCAAGTGGCGAAATTTAACTTTGTTGGGCTTTGTGTTGCCGCTATGGACTTCTTCATTATTGCGATCGTATGCTTGGATTACAATTCTACGTCCTACGGGGGTTCTCAACTCCGTCTTGGCACTTGTAGGCATCCCTCCACTGGAATTGCTCAATCAAAGTTCAGCCGTTTTAATTGGCATGGCTTACAGCTATTTGCCTTATATCGTGACAATTCTCTACGCTTCTTTAGAAAAATTAGACCGCAGATTGCTAGAAGCATCTCAGGATTTGGGGGCGAATCCGGTGGAAACCTTTTGGCAAGTGACTGTGCCCCAGACTATGCCGGGAATTGCAGCAGGTTCTTTGCTAGTATTTATTAGCTGTTTGGGCGATTTTGTCGATCCTGAGTTGCTGGGTGGTGCTTCAAGCATGACGGCGGCTCGTTTGATTTACAATCAATTTTTGGGGGCGACTCAAAATTGGGGGCTGGGATCGGCTCTGAGTATGGTATTAATTTTTGCAGTGAGTATTGGAATTGCACTTTTGCTCAAATATGGCGATCGTAATGCAGTTTAAAGAAGTCATTAGTCATTAGTTATTAGTCATTAGTTATTGGTAGCTACTCACAAATAACAACTGACAACAACCGATTACCAATTCCCAATTACCAATTCCCCATTCCCATTACCAATTCCCGATTAGCCAGATATGGAAAATACCACCGAAAATCTACAGGAGGAAATACCCGCCGATATGTTGTACTTAAAGCCTAAATTTAAGATTTCTTGGCAGGTTGTCTTTGCCGTTTTGATGTTTTTTTATATGTACCTGCCCATCTTGGTACTAACATTTTACAGCTTTAATAAATCACGTTTTAGTGCTGGCTGGGAAGGATTTACATTAGATTGGTACGTTAAATTATTTAGCGATACCCGCATTTTAATAGCCCTGAGAAATAGTTTAACAGTGGCCATTTGTGCAGTTGCTATATCCGCCATACTTGGTACTCTAATGGCCGTGGGTTTGTCCCGTTACCGCTTTCCAGGCAAGAGTTTGTATCAAGGAGTTGCCTACTTGCCGATTATTATTCCAGATATTGCTAGTGCAGTTGCGACTCTGGTATTCTTAGCAGCCTTGGCTATTCCGCTCAGTTTATGGACAATTGTAGCGGCTCACATTGTGTTTTGTTTGGCTTATATTGCTCTAGCTGTTTCTACGAGATTAGCAGACCTAAATCCGTCTTTAGAAGAAGCTGCTTTGGATTTAGGAGCTACACCAGTTGAGGCTTTTATTCAGGTTTTATTGCCTCAATTATTACCTGGGATTGTCTCTGGTTGTTTGCTGGCTTTTGTCCTCAGCATGGACGATTTTTTGATTGCGAGTTTCACCGCAGGTAGCGGTACTACAACTTTGCCGATGGAAATTTTTAGCCGGATTCGGACTGGGGTGAAACCTGACATTAATGCTCTGAGCGTGCTGTTAATGGTAGGTTCGGGAGGATTAGCGTTTGTGGCGGAGTATTTGCGCGGCCGCAGCGACCAAAAACGGGCTAATTAGGCATTGGTCATTAGTCATTAGTCATTAGTCATTGGTGAGGGTATACCAAAAACCGATAACAAGTAACCATTAACCAATGCCCAATGCCCAATGCCCTATTTTGCTGGTAATTTCACCTTACTTGCCAAACCGAGTGCTTCCATCACTTGAATTGTCATCCAGGTAAAGTCAATTTCCCACCATTCCATACCGTGACGGGCGGAGTATTGATAAGCGTGGTGATTGTTGTGCCAGCCTTCGCCGTAAGTCAAAACTGCAACCCACCAACAGTTAGTAGAACTATCCTTTGTTTCGTAGGTGCGGTAGCCAAATTTGTGAGTGGCGCTGTTGACAAACCATGTGCAGTGATAGACTAAAACTAGGCGCACAAATATTACCCAAACTACAAAAGGCCAGCCTGCTGCTAAGTAGAGCAAGACACCAAAGGCGATTTGAATTGGCAGAAAGTAATTTTGCAAAAATTGGTAAAATGGGTCGCTAGCAATGTCTTTTGTGCAGCGGGGAATTTCATCGTGGGCTGGGCCTTTATAGAACATCCAACCTAGGTGACTCCACCAGAAACCTTGCTGAGCATTGTGAGGGTCGATATCGTTTTGGTCGGAGTGGGTGTGGTGCAATCGGTGTAGTCCAACCCAATCTATTATGCCTCCTTGACAGGCAAGAGATCCGCAAAAAGCTAGAAAGTATTCTACAAATTTGGGTGTCTGAAAACTGCGGTGGGTCAGTAGTCGATGCCATCCGAGAGTTATTCCCAAACCACCAGTTATCCAGTGCATGAATACTGTCAAACCAACGGCTGTCCAGTTGAAGTTGCTCGGAAGTAAGGCGAACAAGGCGCCGATGTGAACTCCGCCTAAAGCAATAATGTGTTTCCAATTGTATTGGAGTTTGTCTTGCGTTGCAATTGTCATAGAGTTCCTGACTCGGTTTTAGATTGAGGTTTTAAATTGACTAAAATTCATATTTTTTTTGCTTCAATATGTATTATAGTACATTCTGATCCTGATTGGTGGGAGCAGGCTGCGAATTTCTGTTTGGTTATATTTTGGTCAGCCTAATCAATATTGATCAAAATCAATCAATATTGATTAGGCTGTTAGTTGTCAGTCTATAACTAATGACTAATAACTAATAACCTGTTATTTACGATCGCAAGTTACTTTTCTGCTATATCTGCTAATTTGACTTTGGTTGCCAAACCCAGTGTTTGCAGTAGTTGAATTGTCATCCAGGTTATGTCAATTTCCCACCATTGAAGACCGTGGCGAGCGGAGTATTGAAAGGCGTGGTGGTTGTTGTGCCAGCCTTCGCCGTAGGTTAGTACAGCCACCCACCAGCAGTTGGTGGAACCATCGCCCGATTCATAGGTGCGATACCCGAATTTGTGGGTAGCGCTATTGACCAGCCAAGTGCAGTGGAATACCACTACAATCCGCATAAATACGCCCCAAGCCACGAAGGACCAGCCGCCTAATAAATAGATCAAGAGACCGAAGACTATTTGGATCGGGATAAAATATGCTTGGAGAAACTTGTATACTGGATCGTCGCTAATGTCTTTTGTAAATCGGGGGATTTCAGCTCTGATCGGTATATCCGAGAGCATCCAGCCCATGTGGCTCCACCAGAAGCCTTGATTGGAATCGTGGGGATCTTTTTCGGTGTCAGAATGTACATGGTGTAACCGATGCATTCCTACCCACTCGATGGGGCCGCCTTCACAGCAAAGCGTGCCGCACAAAACTAGGAAATATTCGAGCCATTTGGGTGTTTGAAAACTGCGGTGGGTGACGAGACGGTGAAATCCGAGGGTAATTCCTAGGCCACCTGTTACCCAGTGCAGGAATACAGCGAAGCCGACGGCGGACCAGCTAAAGTTGGCGGGTAGGAGAGCAAATAAAGCACCGATATGGAGAAAGGCCATAAAGCCTATGACAGGCCAATCAGCAGAAGTTTTTTTGGAAGTTGCGATCGTCATGAAGATATTATGTTTACAAAGTAAGGGCCGCATCTACGCGATAGTCAGCAGCGCCCACGCAAATGGTGAGCGAGGTATAGATGAATAGCGTTTCACGGCTACAGGAAGCAGAACAGGCACTCCTTCAGATTTTTTCTGGTATTGACGCGACAGTCAAGCAAAATCTTCAACGAGTCTTAAAAGCTTTTCGGGGCCACCGGGTTGGAGTCCACCATTTTGCAGGGGTTACGGGTTACGGCCACGATGATTTGGGTCGGGAGACTTTGGACGGCGTGTTTGCCGAGGTGGTGGGTGCAGAGGCGGCGGCTGTGCGGGTACAGTTTGTTTCGGGTACTCATGCGATCGCCTGTGCTCTTTTTGGTATTCTACGTCCTGGTGACGAAATGTTGGCAGTGGCTGGTTCTCCCTACGATACTTTAGAAGAGGTCATCGGCTTGCGGGGGCAAGGTCAAGGTTCACTAATTGAGTTTGGCATCCTTTACCGTGAGTTGCCTCTAACTCGCGAAGGAAGTGTGGATTGGCAGGCACTGAGCTCTGCTATTTCTGCGAAAACTCGCCTGGTTTTTATCCAGCGCTCTTGCGGTTATTCTTGGCGATCGAGTCTGTCTATTTCTGAGATTAAAAAAATCGTCACGATAGTCAAACATCAAAATCCTAACACAATTTGCTTTGTTGATAATTGTTACGGAGAATTTGTTGAGGATTGTGAACCTACTGCTGTGGGTGCGGATCTGATGGCTGGTTCTTTGATCAAAAATCCGGGGGGTACGATCGCGCCTACGGGCGGTTACGTGGCCGGGAGGGCTGATTTGGTGGAAGCGGCAACTTGTCGCTTGACGGCACCGGGAATTGGCAGTAGCGGTGGTGCGACTTTTGATTTGAATCGGTTGCTGTTCCAGGGTTTGTTTTTGGCGCCTGGGTTTGTGGGTGAGGCGATGAAGGGTAATCATTTGACGGCTTATGTTTTTTATAAGTTGGGTTATCGGGTGAATCCGACTCCTTTGGCGAGAAGACGGGATGTGATTCAGGCGATCGAATTTGGTTGTCCTGATAAGTTGGTGGCTTTTTGTCGGGCTGTCCAGAAAAATTCGCCGGTGGGTTCTTATTTAGATCCGGTGCCTGGCCCGATGCACGGCTATGAGAGTGAGTTGGTGATGGCTGGGGGTACTTTTATTGATGGGAGTACGTCGGAGTTTTCGGCGGATGGGCCGTTGCGGGAACCCTATGTGGCTTTTTGTCAAGGGGGGACTCATTGGACTCATGTGTCGATCGCGCTTGAAGATGCGATCGAGGCTGTGGGGCCTGCTAAATAAGTTTGGTATCAGACACTCATTTTTGAGTGATATTTGAGTTCAGCTAAGTAGCAACGGCTAAACAAACAGAATACCTAGAGTCCCGACTTTTTCGGTGAAGTCGGGACTCTAACGCCGATCGCGTCTTAATTTAATTAGAACGACCTACTTATTTTTCCACTGCTGCGGGTGTGAAACGAATTTCTATCCGCCTCCTAGTGGGATCGGGACTACGATTGGTTCCGGCGTATTCTCCAGAAATTAGGAATAGTTGTGCTGCTGAATAAGCACGGAATTTTAAACCTTGTAACCGACCAGTTTTTTGTTGAAAATCTTGGAGATTTTTGACTACTGCTAAGGCCCGCATTAATCCTAAATCTGCATTAGAACCTGCTTTTAAGTTACTGACAGATTCATTACCACTAGCTACATTTTCTAAGGTTTGATCTAAATTGCTAACAGGCTCTACTGTTTCTTGACCGTCAGTATGACCGATTATTTCTACAACATATCCGGGATATTGCTTGGCAAAAAGTTCAAGTTGGTCAACTACCTTATTGTCAATAAATAAACGCAGACCTTCTGGCAAATCTGCTCGTCCTGCCTCGAATTTAAGAGGGCGATCTTGGAAATTGTCGGAATCTTTGATGATTATTAAAGGTGGTGATTTTAGGTTTTCTATTTGTCCTTGTAAGTCTGTAATTTGATTATTTTTCTCCCGCTGTTCGCCCTGCAAATCTTCATATCTTTTTTCTAGCATGATAATTTTATTTTGAGTATTAACCAGTTCGTCGCTTGTATTTTCTGATGTTGATTTTAAGAATACGGATTTCACTAAGGCTAGTAACAGGAATAAATTTATAATCATAAAGGCGTTAGACATCAAATCTGTGAAAGCTGGCCAGATATTGAGGTCTTCATGGGAATCTGCGGGACGGACTCGGCGACGCATAATTTAAAGTTCTCAGTTGTGGTTAAAAAAATCACTCATTCGGCATATTCTCTGGAATTTATAGCTATCCCCAGGAATTTTGATCGCTGAGATGTTTATCAACAACCGGACTTTCTATCTTCTCTCTTAAGGTTTCTACCAACTCAGCAAGCTCAGATTTTATGTCACTGAGGTGATGGACATATTGCTCAATACTTTCGGCGATCGCTTCCGATTGCTGCCTGTTACTATCAGCTTGATTGTTCATCGTTTCTGCAATGCTGCCAGCAAAAGAGTTAATACTTGCGACGATGGCTTGCGATTGTAGATTGTTATTCTCCGTTTGATGGCTAATAGTTTTAGTAATCCCGCCAGTCATAGAATCAATCCCCAGATTAACCTGATTTGTATAGTTATTGATAGTCTGTACTAACTTTGTCAACTCAACTTGTACTTTATCCAAACTATCTACTCTAACTACAATCCTTTTCTGTAGTTTGTCAAGCGTTGTGACAGCAGACTCAAAACTCTGCGATCCTTGCTGAAGTTTTGGAATAATCTGGCTTAGTGACTGTTGATTAGTTTGATGCAATCCTAACATTTGGGCTGAACTGTGATTGAGCAGACTGATTTCTTCTGTCACATTTACTAACTGTTTGCTAAAATCCTGGATTTGACTCAAGGTAATTCCCAGAGATTCAACAGTATCAGCTAAACTTGAAGTTGAATTAGAGAAATTAGTTTGTGTGGTAGCTATATTAGCTGTAGCTGTTGATAATTTCTCAGGAAAATCGCTATTTTTCAATGTGTTCGTCGCTTCTGTAAATCTACGCGCAGCTTCCTGAAATTCATTAGCACCCCTAGCAATTGTACCCGAAGCTTCTGCTAAACCACCGTAAACTTGTTCCGCTAAACTAGCAGCCTTAAGATTAGCTTCAATAATTTCTTCAATCTTTTCTTTGAGAGCTGATTCCACACCCTCACGGACAGTTTGACCAAATCTAGTTAAAAATTTATCAAATGTATCTGCCATGCCTTTAACTACTTTATCAAGGCGAGTTTGTCCCTGTATCGTTGGTTGATAAACATTATCCAAATAATCCTCTAAGGAGCTAATTAACTGTGACTTAGCTAAACCAGTATTCCATAGAAAATTGACCACAGTCAAAGCAGAACTAAAAAATACTGCTATCAGACTGGTAATAAAAGCAATTCCCATCCCTTGCAACGGTTTTTGCAATTGAGCAAATACTAGATCCTGATTAATATTTGTATTTCCCTGAAGTTGAGTAATTGTTTGACTCAGATTAGATAAATTAAGCGTAATCCCTAAAAAAGTACCTAATAAACCAAAAGATATCAACAGATTAGGTAAGATGCGACAGACATAATCTATCCAATCGTAACCAAACGGAATCCCCGAAATTATAATCTTCTGTTCACCATAAATTCCATCAATCAAAGCGGCTGAATTCACTTCTTCTAGATAATGACTAGCAGCTTGAAATCTATCTTCTAATTTTTTAACAATTTCAGGTTTTGATTCAGAAGTATTACCTCCTAGTAACCTTCTCACCTTTTTTGTATTTTTCACTATCTCCCGATGAAGACTAATTCGTTGAATAGCCGCCAACACAGCAGGTAAAATCACCAGCAGTATAGTCGCAAAAATCAAGTCTCTTGGAAATAATTTTAACCAGTCAAACTCAAACATAATCGATAAACTCCAGAATGAAAAATGCTAGATACCTGTGTTGTAAAAGGCGAGGTAAACCCGCCAGCCACAATTTTCATCAAATCGGATACTTATTTAAAATCTTTTGCCGCTCCTTTTCATACTCCTTATCGGTAATAATACCACCATTCACATCCTGTTTTAACAGCTCCAATTCTTGCCGTCTCTTAGCACGATTATCAACAGAATCAGTAGGCTCATCAACTATTTCTCCCGGAATGACTTCCTGAAAAGCACCGATTCCCGGAGGCGAAGTTTTAGAAATTTGTAAACCTTTAAATCTTTCAGCCATTTTCTTACGAAAACGATTGATAATCCCCTCCTTAGCAGGCATTTCAGTAGTTCCAGGAACCCCTACCACCGTAGCTTTGTAAGGATAATTAGGATGATTCTCCGGCAACTTATCTACCAAATCTACAAAATTCCGTAACTTCGGTAAATAGTCATCTTCCCAAAGATTAGGATTTTTATCAATCCGAGCGATCGCTACGTCCAACAACCTCTTCAAAGCATCAGTCATATCCCGCCGATTAGCCAACTCTTCCAGTGCTTGATTCCAGACTGAACTAATCTCAGCATTAGAATGACAGTCCCGCAATTCGTCATAATACGAAAACTCCAACTGGCTATTTGCATTTTTACTCATAAGAATAAAAGCCAAACAAGGATAAAAAATATCCTCTAATTCCTCCATAATAAGAGCGTCAGGCGGAATAATATCAGTAAACCGAGTTCCGCATTCATTATGCAGAAAAGAACTCTGAGAATTATTTTCTCGAATGTAGATATTTCGCATCTGTTCCAAACCGCTAATCAGTCTTAGTGGAAACCCCGCATACTCAGTCACAATTAAAATTTCATCCTCAGCTTGAGTAGGTTTCAAGACATTTTCTGAAATTCCCAAATCCTCTTTCAGGGTATTCTTAAACTGCTGTACTTCCGGCTCGTCAGTATGCTTAAAGCCAACCAAATCACTCCTTTTAGCTTCACTATTGCTAAAGTATGGATCTCTCAAATTTAAACGCAACAGAGGTTCAGCTTCCTGCCGAATATCTCCCAAACGAGTTGAACGATCCTGAATCGAATAATTTTGGATAAAACGCTTAATCACAGATTGAACAATCTGAGTGCTGCGAGAACCGAATAATTTGTCAACTGCCAAATCAATTTCATTTTGCAGTTGTGATTGAGCAGTGCGATCCATCAAATAACCAATCGAATCTTCGACTCCCGAAACTTTTGTAATCTCCTTACTTACCAGCACCAACTGAGATCGAAAATCTTGCTCCGGTAGCAAGGTTTTATAACACTCCTCAATATCTTTATTGTCAAAAATTGCCTCGCCGCTCATTTCATCAAAATTCAATTGTCTTAAATCGCTTTCCTCCTTCTCATAGTCACTCTTCAGATTGCCTACCAAGCGGTTAAAACCAGCCACTTGAGTTGAACGTTCTAAAACGTGCTTCTGCAAATCTCCGACTATTTGCAGCACTTCCTGAGTCACAAATAAATCAAAGTTGTGCTTAATTAAATCGCAGACTTCCCGCACAACTCTTTTAGCTTCAGCTTGCACTTGCCGATTCTTGCTCCCCAAAATTGGGAAGTCAAATTTTTGCTCAATCTCCTCAATAATCTCTTCCGCATCTCGCCATTTTTTATCCAAATCTTCCAGCTTGCGAGTTCCCCCAAATTTACCAATCTCTTCCTCCAACTGAAGCTGATAACGATTCAAATCAGTTTGCAAAGCATCTAACCAATCGCGACTGCTTTTAATCGAAAATTTCACATTTCCCGGAGTCAACAAACCAGCTAAAAACTCATCGATATCATGCTTAAGCTGTTCTGTAATCGTCGGACGAATTTGTAACAATCTTGTCAGCCAAATTCCCCTTGTACTCTCAGTTTCCCCAGGCTGGGTTTTGCGAAACTGATCGCGAAACTCTCGCGGTAAAGTTTGCCTAATTCCAATGCGGTCATCCTTACTTTGGCAATCATTAATTACTCTCTCTAACTTGGCATTTCTCCAAGTATTCAGCGTACTTGCAAAAGTCTTATTCGATTCTTGCACAGCCTCAGCTAATCTGGTAGTAAAACCGTCCCTCTCATCCAAATTGCTATGCCAGCGATACTGAATTAAAAACTGTTCAATTAACAATTGAGGATCGGGGCTTTGTCCCTCTCCATTCAACCAGAATGTTGCCAATTTTAAACTAATTTGAGTCAAAGCAATTTGTACAATAATATTACGGGGAAAATAAATCGCTGCCAGCCCAAAAGTTAAATACCGCTGGATATTCGGGCGCGGGTGGTCATCCCACTTAATCAAATGCTGCAAGAAATTATCCCGCATTCCCTTAACTACAGGAGCTAATTCTCCAGAAAAATCTAGCGCTATTTTATGAGCAATCACATTGCATAGTTTGCTATTTTCTCGAATAGAATACTCACCCGCAGTTTGGTTAGACACCAAATAAGTATAGTCAAAAGGTGGTCGCGATTCTTGCACTACAACTAAGTCTTGCATATCATAACAAACCTCAAATTTCGTACCCGGAGTAGTGTAGTGATTCAGTTCCTTAAGTGCAGCATAAGTATTGGCACTCATATTAGAAGTATTGGCGTATAACTCTGGACTAATCACCAAATAGGCTACAATTTTAGCCCCTTGGTCGCTGTAAGCTTGCCTGAGACTATAAGCAACATCTAAAAACATCCCGCTACCAGTCCCGCCACAAAGAGAGCCCACTACAAAAATATTCAATCCTGGGTCAACTATCAAGCCGGATTTCAGTATTTTTTTATTGTGATCTCTCGTCCGCTCTTCTGCGTTTTTAACGGCGGTTTTAATTTTTTTATAGTTGTGAAAAAAAGCCAGTCTGCCTACGGGTCTAATTCCTTTTGCTCCATCTTCTACTGCTTGAATATTTCGGAGTAATTGCGGTGGAAACCAACGGGCAATATTGTCATAAGGACCTTCACGATCGTATTTAGAACGCCGTTCTACTCCCTGTACAAAGTTGGTTACTTCTCCTGATGTCATTGTCGCGCCTACTTTTTCAGAGTCCCGAAAACTGAGGTCAACACCGTGATAGGTACTACCAGTTCGCAAACCCGATACTTGTGTTGCGGCCTTGTCGGTATCGATGTGAACAAAACTCACAATCGGCAACTGACTTAAATCTCCATAGCGATCTACGATTAAGCGGCGAATTCGCATTAATACATCTCTTCCTGTACCGCCTAAACCAATGCAAACCGTCCTGTTTATACCCCGCACTTGGCGATCGCTGCTTGTAGATTGAGTCATATCTGTCTGATTGTTTATTTTTTGACTTGAATCACAATTTCGTAATCTTGCTTGTTAGAAATAGGACAATTGAGCCTAATTCGATCGGTATTAGTTATCAAAGTCGGCTTAATAACTTCTTTTGCATTCAAAAAAATAGTAGCTTCCCCTGTTGGCTCTAAATAAAGTTTTTCTCCCTTTCTTACTAAATAAGCTCTAACTTCAGGCCCTGGAGTATCGATCGAATCAGCGCAGCTTGGTTCGTACTCGCCGATCGCAATTCTTTGATTATTTCCCAGATAGCATACTTGGTCATCTTCTTTAGCAGTAGCTCTCAAATCAACAGCTAGCTTCCATTTCTTTTGCAACCGCCAGAATTTGATGCCAATAGTTATAGAAGCAGCCAGGGCAATTCCAAAAATTGACAATGGCAACCATAACTGATTCAATAAATAAGCAGAAACTAGACAAGTTTCTCGACCTCCCGGTGCCGGTGTACAAAACTCCTGTACATTGGGAGAAATATCAACAACACTTAATTCATATCCTTTATTATCCTTTGTCGTAATTGTATACGATCTCTTC
Source organism: Oscillatoriales bacterium (assembly GCA_043718495.1). Taxonomy (GTDB): domain Bacteria; phylum Cyanobacteriota; class Cyanobacteriia; order Cyanobacteriales; family Microcoleaceae; genus Microcoleus. The sequence continues at coordinate 20,678 of JAYSVM010000167.1, forward strand.
CGCAAAGGCAATACCTGAAACCAAGCTTGACGCTGTTGACTTGCTTGAGAATTCCCCTGCCGAAACGGACTATCTGCCGGTGTTTCTACCCAGTCCACTGAATTCGCTGGCGACTTAGTGGATAGTGGGGCATCAGTAGTCCAAACTACAGACTGAGGTTTAATTGGTTGATTCTGCCCCAAACGGCACTGATTAAGATTTGCAAGACCTTGATAAATGGTAAGTTCAGCCTGCTGAATATCGGTATTTTGAAGACTTAGATTTGGCTGAAAAGGAATACCCTGCAAAATTAGGTCAATATCCTTTTTGCTATTAAATTTAATAGAACTTTCTGGTAGTAGAGGGTTGACACTGGGCGGCAGTGGATTTACTGTTGTTGCAAAGGGAACAATATAAACCGTATCTCCTGGTTGCAAACTATCCTCAACAATCTGACGCAAACGGATGCGACCTTCATCGTTAAGGCCAACACTCTCCGTCAAATCAATTGCTAAAACTACATCGCGACCTCCGTGCAAAAGAGCAACTAATTCTAGACCAGTTTTTTGTAAAGGGGCAAGAGGTTGCCCAGGAGTAACTTTCGGACAAGAATCAGCCAAGGAAGTACAACCCTAAAGTTATTCAGAGTATTATAACCTGTTGTGCAGATAAATATGGCGACACTCCACATAGAATAGGGAAAATAACATCTACAATTGAAGTGTGTCACACTTGACTAAGTAGGTGAACATGATGAAAGACTATATTTCCCTGAACTCACAAAAATAACTATGAACATTTTATCAATAGCGTAGCATCTCCAATTACCGAGATCGCGCCAACCTCAGTCGCCTGATCGATACCTAATATTCCTAATTTTCCAAATAAACAACGGCAGGTTTTCCAACTGTCACCACACTGCCACAAAGTTGTAGAATAACTGCGATATTAAACTTGTACCCAATAACTTTATCTCCCAAAAACCCCGAAAATACCCTATGAACAACACATCGTCTCAAATGACCGATCGCGATCGCGCTAACCTCAGCCGCCTGATCGATTACACTTCCATCCAATCAGTACCAGAAATTTGGGCGATCGCCCAACAAAAATTCGGCCAAACCGTCGCCCTCCACGCTCCCCACACCCAGCCCGAAATCAAGCTGACATACACCGACCTTTACCAAGAAATCCAACGGTTCGCAGCAGGCCTCCAAGCCCTCGGCATCGAACCAAATCCCGCAGAAGCGATCCCTCCCCGCGTCGCCCTCTTCGCCGACAACAGCCCCCGCTGGCTGATAGCCGACCAAGGTATTATGATGGCCGGGGCCGCCAACGCCGTGCGAGGTGCCACCGCAGATCCCGAAGAACTCCTGTACATCATCAAAGACAGTGGCTGCACCGCTTTGGTAGTCGAAAACCTCGCATTACTCCAAAAACTCCAAAATAGCCTCCCCGATTTGCCCATCCAACTCATCGTCCTCCTCTCCGACGAAGAACCGGAAACCAGCCAAACCCTCAACACGGTCAAATTCTCCCAAGTCATCGCCGCAGGGGCAAACCGCGCCCTCAAACCCAGCAATCACAAGCCTCAAGGCCTCGCCACCCTTCTCTACACCAGCGGCACCACCGGCAAACCCAAAGGTGTGATGCTTACTCACAGCAACCTGTTACACCAAATCACCACTTTCGGCACAATTCTTCAGCCCGAAGCCGGCGAAGGTGTTCTCAGTATTCTCCCCAGTTGGCACGCCTACGAACGCACTGTCGAATACTTCATGCTTTCCCAAGGATGCACGCAGATTTACACCAGCATTCGCCATTTCAAACAAGACTTTAAGACTTACAAACCCCAGTACATGGTGAGCGTTCCGCGCATCTGGGAATCGATTTACGAGGCTGTACAAAAGCAATTTCGGGAACAGCCAGCCAACAAACAAAAATTGGTTAACTTTTTGCTATCTGCTAGCCAACAATATATAGAAGCCCGCCGTATTTTCCAAGGATTGACTCTTAGTTTAAAACCTGCTTCATCGTCCGAAAAACTGGTCGCCCGCATCAAAAGTATTTTGTTGTCACCCATTCACGCCGTCGCCGAAAAACTGGTTTACCAAAAAGTTCGGGAAGCTACGGGAGGACGTTTCAAATGGGCAATTAGTGGCGGTGGTTCTTTGGCCACGCACTTGGACAATTTCTTTGAAATATCGAATATTGGTTTGTTAGTCGGATACGGTTTAACTGAAACTTCGCCTGTTTTAACGGTTCGCCGCCCTTGGCACAATCTCAAGGGTTCGGCGGGACAGCCGATCGCCCACACCGAAGTTAAAATAGTAGATCCTGATACTAAGCAACAACTGTCGATCGGTCAACGCGGCTTAGTTTTGGCGCGCGGGCCCCAAATCATGGCAGGTTATTATCTTAATCCTGAAGCGACTGCCAAGGCGATCGACCCCGAAGGCTGGTTTGATACGGGCGATTTAGGCTGGCTGACACCGGGTAACGATTTAATTTTAACCGGGCGGGCAAAAGATACGATCGTCCTGACTAACGGCGAAAATATCGAACCTCAGCCGATCGAAGATGCTTGCATCCGCAGCGTTTACATCGACCAAATTATGCTAGTCGGTCAAGATCAGAAATCTGTGGGCGCGTTAATTGTACCCAATCCAGAAGCCGTGGAGAAATGGGCAGAAACTCAAAATCCGCCAATACACGAAATTGACTGGAATAGCAAGACAATTCAAGACTTATTTCGCCAAGAATTGAACCGGGAGGTGCAAAATCGCCCTGGATACCGTGCGGACGATCGAATTGCCGCGTTCCGGTTGATTTTGGAACCATTTTCGATGGACAATGGAATGTTGACTCAAACCCTGAAAATCAAGCGTCCGGTTGTGACCGAACACTACCGCGATATGATTGACGGGATGTTTTGACAATATTCTCAGGGCATCGGGAATCGGGACAAGCGACAGGAGATTGAAGAATGGGGACAGGCTGAAGGCTAATAGCTTTTGAATAATTAGCAACTAGCAGCTAGTCGTATCCAATTTCCAATTCCCAATTCCCAACTCCAATTGACAAGTAACAAGTAACAATTGACAAGTAACAACTTTATGCAACCACCATTAGAATTGAAGCGATCGATTAACGTTAAAGTCATCGTTACTCCCCGTTGGAAAGAAGAAGCTCAACAGCAACTTCAAGCCCAAATCAATCAAACAGATTCTCAGCTACAACAGCTAGAAATGCAAGGACAGCGGATGATTTCTGAAATCCAAAAGCAAAATCTGCAACCACCTGGCCCACAGGTAATGCAGCAAATAGAGAACATTCAAGGGCAAGTCAATCAAGAGAAAAGTAAACTGCTAGAACAAAAAAATCAAAGTCTGCAACAACTCCAACAAGTGCAGGTACTCGACCTCGAACAAGAAGTAAGTCAAGGTCAAATTGACGGTACATTTACTGTCGGATTAGGAGAAAACTTGATTCAAAAAATGCAAGTAGAAGTTCTCCTGCGTGACGGCATAGTCGAAGAAATTCGAGGTGATATTTAGAAATTGGTAATGGGTAATTGGTAATGGGTAATTGGTGATTGGTCAGTTATTTTGAGTCAATAGTCATATATCTTCGGACTATTAACTCAAAAGAATCATGAATTGCCGATACTCCCAATTCCCAATTCCCAATTCCCAATTCCCAATTTTCCAATTCCCAATTCCCCAATTCCCAATTCCCAATTCTCAACTCCCAATTCCCAAATACCTATTAGTAACTAAAAAGGACTTTTACAAATGATTCGTGAAGTTTTCATGCCAGCCTTAAGTTCTACCATGACAGAGGGCAAAATTGTTTCCTGGGTAAAATCCGCCGGGGACAAAGTAGAAAAAGGCGAAACCGTAGTAGTAGTTGAATCCGACAAAGCCGACATGGATGTCGAGTCTTTCTACGAAGGCTATTTAGCAATAATTATAGTGCCAGCAGGGGAAGTTGCTCCGGTGGGGGCTGCGATCGCCCTAGTCGCAGAAACTGAAGCCGAAATCGCCGAGGCTCAAAAACAAGGATCCGCCGCCCCAGCAGCAGCAGCCGCACCAGCAGCAGCCACACCAGCCGTAGCAGCTACAACCTCGGCCCCAGGGTTGCAACAAAATGTCAGCCGGCAAAACGGCCGCAGCGTCGTTTCTCCGCGAGCTCGCAAGTTGGCCAAAGAACTTAAGGTAGATCTGAATACTATCAAGGGAAGTGGCCCCCACGGCAGGATTGTCGCAGAGGATGTGGAAGCCGCTGCTGGTAAAACTCAACCCGCACCGGTTCAGCAACTGGTGACAGTCCCCGCAGCAGCCCCACAAGCAGCACCAGCACCTGCACCCGCAGCAGCTAAACCGGCACCACAACCCCTTCCAGCAATGGCGATGACGGGCCAAACAGTGCCAATGAATGCGTTGCAAAATGCCGTTGTGCGTAACATGGCGGTAAGTTTGAGCGTGCCCTGTTTCCGTGTCGGTTACACAATTACGACTGACAATCTCGACAAACTCTACAAACAAATCAAGCCGAAAGGTGTCACGATGACGGCTTTGCTGGCGAAGGCTGTAGCAGTAACTTTGCAAAGACATCCTCTGTTGAATGCTTGTTATGTAGAGTCGGCTATTCAATATCGGGCTGATATTAATGTGGCTGTGGCTGTGGCGATGGAAGGTGGCGGTTTGATTACGCCGGTGTTGCAAAATGCCGATCGCCTGGATATCTATTCCCTGTCTCGCACTTGGAAGGATTTAGTCGATCGCGCTCGCGCCAAACAGTTGAAGCCTGATGAGTATAGCACGGGAACTTTCACTCTTTCCAATTTGGGAATGTTTGGAGTAGATAAGTTTGATGCTATCTTACCGCCAAATCAAGGATCGATTTTGGCGATCGGTGCTTCGCGGCCGCAAGTAGTGGCTAACGAAGAAGGTTTGATGGGAGTGAAGCGGCAAATGCAGGTGAATATTACTTGCGATCACCGAGTTATTTACGGTGCTGATGCTGCGTCTTTCTTGCAGGATTTAGCGAAATTGATTGAGACAAATCCTCAGTCTTTGACTCTTTAATTAGTTAACAGATAACAGTTAACAATTAACTGTTATCTGTTGATATCAAACTAGAGAAAAAGTGCGATCGTCTGAAAGATCCTCGTATCGGTTTGAACCTCTAGATGGATGATTTTAAATTTACCATTATTAGTTCAACTTCTGTTAATTTCTGCCGTATCTCTTCCACAGGTTTAGCGGTTAGAAAAATTTGTTTGATTTGCTCAGATTGCAATCGCGATCCTGTATCTTCAATGAGTTGCAAAGCTTGGCGATAAGCTGTCATTGCTTTCTCAGTTTGTCCGCATTGAGAGTTTAAATCTCCGATCGCTGTATAAGTTTTCCAAAGTTGAGGGGGATTACCGATTTCTTCCGCAATGGCGATCGCCTGTTCTAAGCATTCTCCTGCTGATTCAAGATTACCTTGAGCGAGGAACGCTTGACCCATTAACCGCAACCCCTTAACGATATTTTTGCGGGTTTTTGTCGGTTCCGCTAGCTGTAGGCATTCCTGGGCTAGCCTCAGCGCCGATTCAGCATCTCCCTGCATCAGTCGCAATTCGCCCAAGCTGTGACAGCAGTGTTGCAAGTAGCGCCACTTCATCCATTCTTCGCCCCACTTCCCCGATTGTTGGGAATCGCGGTAAACCGTCAGTAACAAAGATTCGGCTGTAATTAAATCTTGTTTCAGCAGATAGCAATCCCCCAAATTGATCGCGGCATTGCGAATAATTTCTGGATCTCCTATTTTCCAAGCAGACTGCAATCCATCTTGATTGTATGGGATAGCAGTTTCTATGTTGTAAAGTTCGCTGTGCAGCCAACCTAAAGTATTAAGGATGCGACTTTTCCAAACTTTATCACCGAGGCGATCGCTTAATTTCAATGCCGTTTCCAAATCAGAAAACGCTCCTTCATATTCACCCTGGCCACAGCGAGTAATTCCTCTTTGCCACAAGTTCATAATCCAGACGATGAGGATATTGTCATCTCGACCAATTGCGACTCCGCGATCGCCTAATTGGTGTGCGGGTTCGTATTCTCCTTTCCAGTTATAAACTAGACCCAGCATAAAAGTATTGAACCCTTCCTGAATTTTATCGCCAGTCTCCTGACTCCAATTTATTCCTTGAGAAAAACAACCAAAAGATTCATCGAGCTTTGCCGTCACGCCATAGATGTAGCCCATGACAAATTGGCTGGCGGCTAGCATACTTTTGTGGTTAATTTCTAATGCCAAGTTATAAGCTTGTTGGGCATATTCGAGGGCCGGCTCGAAGTCATGAGCCCAGAAGAAACTATACCCGACATTGTAAAGTGCTTCAGCTTCCATCTGTCGGTCACCTTGACGGCGAGATGCTGCCAACATTTGTTTATAAGCAGCAATTGAAGGCTGAAATTCGCTCAGTAGAAAATTGACTTGTCCTACCCCGGCATAAATCGAAATTAAAGTATTGTCATCTACAGAACTTCCCAGGTGTTTGCAAACAGTTAAGGCGCGTGTGTAATGAGATAGCGCTTCGGGATTCACATAAGCTTTCTGTGCTTTGTGTCCGGCTTTTACCAGATAATCCAGTGCTTTTTCCCAGATTTCTGCCTTTTCGTAATGATAGGCGAGAATCTCATAATATTCTGGCATCTCACTACCATAATGTTTTTCGTACCAATTAGCTACCCCTTGATGTAACGATCGCCGTTGGGCAAACAACATCAGGTTATAAGATACTTCTTGAGTGATGATATGTTTGAAAATGTAAGCTAATTCTGGCTCTGGTGTCATCAGCGGTGTCAGATCGAAGATCGCCAGTTGTTTGAGATACTCTGTTAATTGCTGTTTATCTGCATCAATGGGGTGAACTTCTTGCAAGATTTCTAAGCCAAATGTGCGTCCGATCGCACTTGCTACTTTCAAGGTAAGCTGCATGGATGGAGAAAGGCGATCGATGCGGCTGGTAATCACTCCCTGAACCGTATTTGGCAAGTTCAAATTGTCTAAATTGGAGATTCCGGGTGGGAGTTTACACTTACCATCTCGAATCACAATTAAACCATCGTCGCGCAGCGCATAAGCAATTTCTTCGCTAAAAAAAGGATTTCCCTGTGCTTTTTGAGAAATTAAATTGGCAACTGATGTTGGGAGGATGTTTACTCCCAAACGCTGACACACAAGTTGCAATGTATCTGACTCATCTAGTACCTGTAATTGTATATGCTGGGTGTTTTGAGATTGAAGTAATTGCAGGTAGTCATCTGGTGGTTTTTCTGTCAGAGGGCGGGTGGATATGACTAATAGTAAGTGTTCGACTTGTTGGTTAACTTGCAATGCGAGCGTCCAAGAAGCAGAGTCCAGCCAGTGTGCGTCCTCTAATACCAATACTTTAGGCGATTGACAAGTAGCAATTTGTAAAACTTTTACTAAAAAATCGTGTGTTTTATCGGCCCGTTCTTTGTCGCTGAGAGTTCTGATAATCTCAGTTTCTGGAAAATCGAAAGGTAGCACGATATTCAGCAATGGTGCTAACTCTAAAATCTCCGGTTTTTCTGCCAAAAAGTCTAAAACTTTTTGCTGGTTATTAGTTGACGATTGTTGGTTATCGGTTTCTGGTGCGGTTGTTTGTTGTTGATTTTTGGGATGATTTTTGTCTTCCAAGTCTAAATTGAACACCTGACTGAAGACTTTGCGCCAAACATAATAAGGGGTGGATTTTTCAATCGCATCAGCATTTCCCAAGAAAATCCCTAGTCCCTGTCGCTGTGCTAATGCGATAAAATCTTCTACCAACAGGGATTTACCAATACCCGGTTCGCCGGAGATAATTAAAACTCTACTAATATTGTTTTCTAAAAAAACTTGTCGTTGAAATGCCAGTTGCGATCGCTCTTGAACACGACCGACCATCTGACTCTGGTATTCTAAATTTGTATGATTGGATTTAGCAGCGATCGACTGACCGGTAGGACGATAAATTTGAATTGGGTGGGCTTTGCCTTTAACTCGAATAGGTGCTAAAGATTCAAACTGCAAAGTCTTTTTGGCTGCCTGATAAGTCGTCTCATCGCATAAAATCTCGTTAGTTGCAGCCTGCATCAATCGTGCCGAGAGATTCACCGCATCTCCCAATACAGTATATTCCCGTCGGCATTCGCTACCGACAGTCCCGCAGTAAACTCGACCCGTCGTCACACCAATCTTGGCGTCAAAACCCAGACTCCGCAATGTGACTTGTATTTCTTGTGCTGCCTGGACACCGCGTACAGTATCATCTTCGTGGGACACTGGTGGCAAACCAAATGCTGCGATCGCCACCAAACCCTTATCATCCATCATCACTTTTCGCAGAGTCCCTTCATACTGAAACAAGATACTTTGGATAGTTTGAGTACAGGAGTGAATCTGTTTTAAATCCGCTGGAGTTAAGTCTTTTACTGGTGGTAATCCGATAAACAATACTGTTACTCGACGAAGTTCTGACAGCCACTGGCTTTGTCCTGCATCCAATCGCACTAGAATCCCTGGGGATATATACCCTCGCAAAGCTTTTACCATTTCTGGCATTAAGATTGGGGAACTAGGATTAGAGAATTGGGATTCGGGAATTGGAAATTGGGAAGAAAAATTGTCAACCTGTCCTGGTGTTAGTAAATTCTGTTTCTCTAGTCCGAAATCATTCTCAAATTGTGCTTCTAACTGATTTTTCAACTGATTCAATTTTACAACTCCCGACTCTAGGGGAGTACCTTCGTAGCAGTCTTGAATCAGTGCCCAGCCTTCAGGGGAAATACAAGCTTCGCCTGATTTAGCTTGGACTTCAGCTAGCGCCATTTGCTCTAAAGGTTGACCCGCTACTAAATATTGCCAATACTCGTTTACTCCACCCACGTGCAAACTCATTAAATCTCCGGTTGCAACACCGATATGCAGGGTAAGACTAACATCTCCAGCAACGTAATGACTAAGTTTTTCGAGAATTGCCAAACTACACTCAGCAGCGCGGTAAGTTGCTGTCGCCAGTGAGTTATCTGTAGCGGGCCAAATAGCCAACATGGCATCTCCAGCAAACTGAATGATATCACCACCGTGATCGCTAATTAGTTCAATCAGTTGTCCAAAATAGGCATTCAAATGCTTAGTCAGTTCCTCTGCACCATCGGGCCCGCGTTGGGCTAGGCGTTCGGTGAGGGCTGTGAATCCAGAGATATCGGTAAATAAAACTGCCGCTTTTAAGGGTTCTTGCAGCGGTGTTTGTAAAACTTCTGAGTTGACTGCGATGCGTTGCAGTAGCATCTTGGGTACATAGCTGGCTAAAATTTCTTGAATTCCAAGCATATAGAGGTTTTTTAACTGCTGTTATAGTTTTTAATTCCTTTGAGATGCGCTCTTAGCCGGATAAGTATGACATTTGTAGTCAATTTACTATATCACATTTATAGAACCCACTTGAGATCGACTGCTTTTCGCGATCGCTCGCAAGATGTCAAATGGGTTCTATAGCAATCGCTACATCGGTTAGGAGATAAACAAATTCATGAATAGATTTCTGACCTCGCGCTTGATAAACGGTTTGATTCGCTTACCATATGACTGTCAACAGTCAACTGCTATATATTGCTCTAACCCAAGATAAAATCAACGCTTACTTCAAACTCAGGAAAAGCGATAACCATCAACTAATTACTCGATCGCACTGTCAACACTTGCGGCGGCGTCGCATCCGGCGGATACAAGAAATCCACCTGCACCAAACGCCTTTCCCCCGACTTCATATTCAAATTCACCAAAGCTTCCCCCTGCTGTCCCCGGCGCTGCACAATGTGCGTATAGCGCGTCACCGTCTTTCCTTGATCGTCACTAAACATTACCCGCACCGTACCTCGGAAAAAGATCCGATTTTCTGGAGGATCGTAAAACGTCAATCCCCCCGATTCTGTATTTGCCTTAATCGGTGTTTGCATCTTAATACTCACAGATTGAGCATCGCGAGATTTGTTATAAAGCGGAAAGCTTAAACTGTATTGAATCCCGTAATTACCGTGAGCAAAATAAGCCGTATCTGGATAGCGAGCTAACATTTTCGCACTTTGAATTTGACCAGTTCCAAAAGTACCAGTATCAGTAGTGCTCAAAGCATATGAAAATTCTTCCCCACGTTTAGGAATGCTTAAATAATCGGTTTTTGAAGTATCAGTAATTTTAGCTTGCCACTGAGAACCTTCGGCTACTCCCGCAACCCGGCCATAAATTTTTTGCTCAGGATTTGAATCCTTCGCCGTTGGTGCTAAATCCCTCGGCCCAGCTAAACCCTTGGTATTTAAAATATTTTCCCACTGTTCCAAAGTTGGATATTGTTCGACTCCTGCTCTAGTTTTGGGAGCAAACATTGCCAAAGCAGCAACATAAACCGAATTGCTACTCGCAACTCGTATTAAAGTCGATCGACCATTAGAAGAAGGCGTGACATTGCCAACAGGTATCGGTAAATTCATCAGCATTCGGCTCTGATTGCCCGGTATTTCGATCGTAGCCGGCAAAATGCCTTGTCTTTGCCCCCGTAGCACATCGCTCGTGATGCGGCTCCCAGGCCCCGCAAACACAGTGCCAAATCGATTTTCTAGATAGGAAGGCAAATCGACAAATAAAGCATCCGGTTGAGTTAAATAACTGGCTCCTTGCAATATGTCTAAAGTCACAGGTTCCGAATTAGGATTGTAGACAATTATACCTTGAAATAAAGTACGAGTTTGTGAGCGATTTGCGGCCTTTGCAATGTGATGGGCAAAAATGTCAAATCTGCCTTTAAAAGGAAAGTTTAAATGAGCCGAAGGTACTTGTTTTGATTGCTGCGGAAATGTGGAGAGCAAAATGCCTTCGGTTTGTACAACTTCTGGGCTGTTGCTATTAAAAACCGGGATGTTGTCGAGTTGTCCGGGCAAAACGCGCACTTGTTGGCGCATCATCACGGTTTTCTGTGGGCTGCTACGTGGCCGTGGTGTCAAATCCAGTTCGCTTTCTGGTATCAGAATTTCTCGCTGTAGGATGACTTGTTGGGCAGGGGGTGCGGAGATTGTTTGAGCAAGGGGGAAAATTGGCAAAAACATTGCAGTAAGCGCGTTTAACTGAACTTGTGTTGAATTTGACCGATCAGGCGATCGACACAAAACTTTACCACAACTTGGTGATGTATTCAGGGGATTATTGGTCAATCATCTAAAATCTAAAATTGAATGACCATAATTTTAACCAACGACGACGGCATAGACGCACCGGGCATTCAGGCACTTTTACAAGCCGTAAGTGGCAAGACTATTATGGTAGCCCCTCAAGGGCAATGGTCTGGCTGCGGACATCAGGTGACGGCTCATAGTCCGATTCATCTCGATCGGCGATCGTTCGTCGAGTATGCTGTAGGGGGAACACCGGCAGACTGTGTACGGATTGCTCTCAATCACATTTGTTCAAAACCAGATTTGGTACTTTCGGGGATTAATGCCGGCGGCAATTTGGGCGTTGATGTCTACATTTCCGGTACTGTGGCGGCGGTGCGGGAAGCAGCGATGCACGGCATTCCCGGTATCGCGATTTCCCACTGGATAAAAAGGCCTTGGGAGATAGACTGGGAAGTGGCGACTCGCTGGACATCTCGCGTATTGGCTGATTTGCTGAATCGTGAACTAAAATCTGGGTGTTTCTGGAATGTGAATTTGCCGCATTTAGCGCCAGGAAGCGCAGAACCGGAAATCGTGTTTTGTCGCCCTTCGACTCAGCCTCTACCGCTGGTATATAGCCAGGAAGGAGAATACTTTCATTATATTGGAGAATACGGTAAGCGCGATCGGGCTTTGGGATCTGATGTTGATGTTTGTTTTGGCGGTAATATTGCAGTTACAGAGATATCTTTGTGATGAATTTTGGAGAATTATTTTAGTAATATCAATTCCAGTTGCAACGACCTATGATATAGAGGAGACGGCAGTACCGTGTCCCTACCGAAAATAATATTGTAGGGATACGGCACTGCCGTCTCCTAATCTTGACCACTAATAATTTCGATGCAAGAACAGGCAAGATGCCTGTTCCACAGAGAGTTGATTTTCTTATGGAAACAGATTGAAAAAACCTAATTTGCTAAGGCTTTGACTGTCTACTTGCGACCTTCTGTGCCACCATAATTATTTTTGTTGTCATCCTTCGGCTTCGCAACACCATCAGGCTGTTTCTTTGGCTTCTTGACTTCTTTGTTGCTTTTTCTTTCTTTTGACATAATATTTCCTCAATTTTGACTAATCATAACACAGTTAATAATCAACTGTTCTTACCCAATTAATTTAGCGACTCGCAAAGCAGATGTAACCGCTCCTTCGTGCAAACCATCCCCCAAATAAGCTCCCGCATGATAAGTGTTGTTTTCCCCATTAGTCTCGATAACTTCATCTCGATATCTGAAAGATTCCACTGTATATAATGGCGTGTGATGTTTCTGAATATGAATAATCTGCTCTTTGGCAATCAATTCATCCAGGTGAAAAGCTAAACTATACTCTCGCGGTGATGAAATGCCACAAAGTTGATTCAAGCTGGCATTATAGCCCCATCCTTTGTCTGTCTCAAAGAAATCAAATTCTGATAACTTGCGGATGCCATTGCGATCGTACATCGATGTATCCGAATGCAGCACAGTCGTGGCATAATTGGCTTTCCACGCCGAAAATCGCTTTTTTTCGGCATCCGTCGCATTAGATAATAGCTCCATTACTCGATCGGGCGGCGCAGCAAACACAACCTTATCAAACTCCATAATTTCCCCATCAGACAGCACAATTTTTACCCCATCAGCACCTCTAAAAATACTGCCAATCTCCACATTTGTCAAAATTTTACCCCGAAAGTGATGTAAAATCTTTTCAATGTAAGAATACACCCCGCCTTTAATCCTTACCCAGCTAACCAAGGCGTATTCCCGCAGCATAGGAATCGCCAATTGGGCTGGAAAGTTGTCAATTATTTCAAAAGGTATCGAGTAGCTATACATCGTCAGCAACTTCAGCCAAGTATTACGAGCAGACGAACTTTTTAATGTCTCAGATAGTGGATGATCGTGGAAATCATGCGTTTGAGAAAATCTCATCTTTATCATGAATCCAGCGGAACGAGCATAGAGAGCATCGAGCCGCAAATATTCGATCAGGCGTTGAATTCCGGTGAAGTTTTTCTGAATTGCGACTTTTGATAAGAAGTGGCGGCCATCTTTAAAAAATAGTGAAGAACCAATCTCTACAGGCTCTAATGCAACTCCTAACTCTTCCATGAGAGCAATGAAATTATAAAACACTGTCGGAAATTCTAGCACCCCATTTTCTAATATTTCATTACACTCAGATTGATTTGGTACAACGTTTTTGTTTAATGTCCGAATATGTCCGCCTAAAATTGGCTGTTTTTCAAACACAGTAACATGATGTTTCTGTTTATCGAGCCAGTAGGCTGTAGCCATTCCACTAGCTCCTCCCCCAACAATTGCAATTCTCATGGTTCTCTCCTACATTGATAGAAAGAAGTTCGGCAACGGATTTTGTAACGGATGTAGCGGATGAATTTTCTCGTTCCCAGGTTCTACCTGGGAACGCATTACTAGAGGCTCTGCCTCGTATTTTAAAGAGGAGGCAGAGCCTCCAGGAATTCATTCCTTGGCAGAGCCAAGGAACGAGAGAAACGAGAGAATTAGAAATGAATGAGCCAAGGAACGAGAAATTAGCCTTAACCTAAAATTGGATCACCGGATAAACGTTGATACAAAAGTGCTCCTGTCCAAAATGTCGGCGCAAATCCTGGGTAGCCCGATGAGGCATTGCAGAAATAGAAATTGTTGAGGGAAGTTTCGTGATTTAGCCGATCGCGCCCCATGTTGCGCGGCGTTAGACTAGAACCATAGGAATTGCCATTTGGACACCAGCAGAAGCGCTCGTTAGTGGTAGGACTTCCGGTAATATGAAAGACCATGTGTTTGCGGAAATTAGGAACGTAGTGTTTTTCAACTACGTCTAATATTGAATCAAAAATCTCTTGTTTCTTCTGACGATAAGCTTTGCGGTCGCTATCCCAAAGTTGCTTAAAATAGCTATAATTAGCAACCGTCAAAAATTCCACAATTTGACAGTCATCTGGACAATCTCGACTTGCTTCTGTCAATAAAGTTGGTGTTGTGATCGCAAAACTGGGATGAGAAAAATCATTTTTGTTATACATTTGAGCAAAAGATTCATTCAGATCTAGATGTTCAGAATGAAATGTATTCCACTTGCCAAATCCATAGTCTCGAAGATCGATATCTTTGACAACACAGTAGACCATGTAGTTAGATGCAGAATACTCATAGTTGAGTTTTCGCTGCACTTTTTTAGAGAATAGTTCTTCCCCAATCATCTTCGCTGCTCTTTTCGGGTCGAGGTTACAAATAACTGTTTTGCCCGTGAATTCATGGGTTTGATGATTGGTCAAGTCCATCGCTTCAACTCCGGTAACAGTTCTATCTGTGACTCTGAAATTCGTAACTTCATGATTTAGTAGAACTTTTCCACCGTGGGATTCAATGACTTTTACTAGGGAATTGATGACATCTTCAAAGTGCTGAGTTGGGTAAAATGCACCTTCTTGATAACCTCTAAATAAGGCAATCCAAGCATAGAAAGAAAGTTGATTTGGGGGTAGTAAAAAGTCCGGCCATTGCAGGGCTAATAGGGTTTGGGCGGCTTGGGGAAGTTGGAACTTATCGAAAACGTCCTGAAGCGTGCTGTTGAGGTGTTGAAGGGCGCAGAATACGTCACCGAAATTTTTGAGCAATTCAATTGGTTTGACTGGAGGAGCGAGTTTTCTGAGTCCTGCGCCAGTTTGCTCGACTTCGTTGACGAATTTGCGAATTTTATCGCCCGCTTCAGGAAACAGTGCAGATAATCTGCGGGTCAATTCTGCTGGTTCTGAGGGAATATCGAGCGCGTACCCAGGCATTCTCATGTGGTCGTAGCCATTGGGATCGTAACGTTCAAAGGTGACATCCCGATCGAGACTGAGTTTTTTGAGTACACGATTGACGGTATGTCCTTCACCACAATCCCAAACGTAGTGAAATTGGGCATTAAACGTGTATTTTTTGGCCATTGTAAAGGTGTGACCAAAGCCCCCTGGATGTTCGTGGGCTTCGAGGATTTGCACGGTTTTGCCTGAGTTTGCCATCAAGGCTCCAAAAACCAGTGCTGATAAACCACTGCCGACGATGAGGTAATCTGTTTTCATGTGATATTTCCTCGATCGAGTGAATTAGGCGATCGTTTTTCCTTTATACTAACTCTCAATTCTGAGGAAATTATGAAGAGGATTCCGTTAGTGTGATGCCGAATCGAGGTTGGTTACTCCTTGGATGAGTTCCGAAAACCCTTGTCGCTGAGTTAGACATCGGCTAGCATAATGGGACCGAGATGGTTCTCGATTTCAGTAAAAAATACACAAAAAGTAGTAAATTTAGATGAACAGCGAAGCCGAACAAAACATCCTTGTATCCAACCAGCCGATAGATGTATTAGCATCAAAAATGTTTACTTACCCGACGCGACTGGCTGCGGCTTGGAAAGCCGAGATTATGGAAATTAACTTACCGGTATATCAGGCCAAAAAACCGGACATAGAAATTAACATTCGTCAAGAATCTACACGGTCTATTGAAAACAGAAGCGGCAATATTTACCAAAAAATCTACAGAAAATTCGCACGGCCGATCCAAATAGACGGAGAATATGTTTTGGATTCTCGCTACGAAACAGACTGCAACATAGCTCACATTCTTTCGGGAACCGCAGCCCGAATGCTGGCGGCTCAAAAAGTTTGTGGCAAAGTAACGTTGGTTTTGCGTTCTAATGCTAGCAATATGAGTAAAATTGCGTACAAACTCCTGGGAGCATCTATACTTTGTACCGACAAAGATATTAACGGCAAACTAATATTATCAGATGACCACTATCCCTGTGCTTATGAGGGAGCTGTTAGCTTATTCCAGGATTTAGAGTTTGAGGGGTTTAATCCACAGACTCCTGAAAAAGTCTTTATTTCTCGAAAAGGTACGAGAAATTTAGTTAATGAAAGTGAAGTAGAACAAACTTTACAAGCATATGGATTTAAGAAATATTATTTTGAAGATATCCCGATTAGTGAACAGTGGTCGATCGCCAGAAATGCTAAAGTTATAGTGGCAATGCACGGTGCTGCGTTGTCAAATCTGGTATTCAACCGCAACCAAGTGAAGCTGATAGAGCTATTTCACCCTGGTTATGTGGTTGATATGTACCGCCACACTGCAAATGCTATGGGTGGCACTTGGTGTGGCGTTAGTGGTCAAATTACCAAAGATGTCATCGAAGAACTGGATGTTAAAGAAAAAGCCAGAGCTTTTGCTCTGACAAGCACCAGAATCGATGTGAATTCTCTGCGTATGGCGCTAGAATATATGGGTATTGTAAAACTTCATTGAGTTTATAAGCAATTATAGACAATAATGGTATTATATTGTTAACCCTGCTCAAGCAAGGAATAGACGTAGCCTAAAAACAGAAGTCTTAAATGCAACTGACCCAGAGGCATATCATTAAATCAACGGAACCCCGTTTCGCCGAAATTGACTTGCCTAGCATTCAAGTCCAAAAATCTGTACAATGCCGCCAATTACGTCATTCGTCAGAGTTTCATTTACGGATGGGGTTATGTCGGTTACAACGAGATGAACCGCATCATGAAGTCTCAGGAAGCATACAAAGCTTTGCCTGCTAAGATTAGTCAGCAAATCTTGATAATACTGGACAAAAATTGGAAATCGTTTTTTGAAGCGGTTAAAACTTATAAGAATGATTCCTCTAAATTCACAGGTCGTCCAAAGTTACCTAAATACAAAAATAAAGTCAAAGGTCGAAATGTTCTTGTTTATACGATTCAGGCGATTAGCAGCAAGCAGTTAAAAAACGGAATCATTAAGCTGTCGGGTACCGAACTTTCAGTCAAAACAAAAGTAAATCCCGAACAAATCCGCCAGGTCAGACTGGTTCCAAAATGCGATTCTTATGTAATTGAGGTGATTTATGATGAACAGGAGTCGACCGCAAGTAATAGCAATTTCGTAGCTAGTATTGATTTAGGACTGGATAATTTAATGGCGCTAACTTCAAATCAACCGGGATTTATCCCTTTGTTGATTAACGGGCGACCATTGAAATCGATATTCCTGTTTATGGAAAAACAGAAACAGAGCCTGTATTTACTGGTAGGCGAATCAAGCGAGGTTTGTACAAAACATCAATTGGTCAATTAATCAATTCTGATGTTAACGGTTCGTA
>JAYSVM010000168.1:0-38002 GCA_043718495.1 Oscillatoriales bacterium
GGAAATCACTCGGTACATATGGCTAGGGTGCTGTTGTTGTTAACAGAAATTTTAGATTTGTGATGTTTTGTTTTCAGCACCCGTAGGGACCCGGCACTGCCGTGTCCCTACAATAACTTACTTCCGACTAATAGCATCGGAATTATTAGTAACCCAAATTAGGAGACTACACGTGCCGTCTCCCTACAATGTTATTTTGGGTAGGGACACGGCACTGCCGTCTCCTCTATCATTCCGCTACAACCGGAATTGATATGAACCCTTACATCCTACAGAATCTGTTGCCGAACTTCCTTGTAATAAAACTTATCATTATTTCTCATATAGGGCCCCTTAAATCTATACAATAAGTTTCGACAGGCTTTTTAACAAATTCGGGTTATGAACCCCAAAACATTTTAATCTGAGAAAGTAAGTAGGCCGGAACCTCAAGCTAGGGAAAGGCAAAATTAGTCTGAGCAAACGCTGTAAAGATTTCAGATAGGGAGTAAGGAAAATTCAATGACTGTAAAAGCAAGTGGCGGAAGTTCAGTTGCGCGTCCGCAACTATATCAAACTGTACCGGTCGCAACAATTTCGCAAGCAGAACAGCAAGACCGCTTCCTACAGCGGGGCGAACTCAGCGAACTGGCGACTTATTTCAGCTCAGGGGCTCTGCGGATCGATATCTCTGCGACGCTGACCCAAAACTCGGAACTGATTGTATCCCGCGCAGCCAACCGGATTTTTACCGGCGGTTCCCCGCTGGCATTCCTGGAAAGACCGGCAGAGCCTGTGATGGCTATGGCTGGTGCGACTCGCGGCGGTTCAGGAAATGTCGCTGAAGGCATGAAACTGGGAACTGTTACCTACGTCGAAGGCCGTGCTGGTAAAACCACTGGTGGTGGCGGATTCTTGGGTTTGGGAAATCTGTTTTCTGGTGGCGGTAATGGCAGCGGCCCAATCCCCGCAGGATTTCAGCCGATCAATGTCTCGCGCTACGGCCCGGGAAATATGACCAAATCCCTGCGCGATTTGAGCTGGTTTTTGCGTTATATCACATATGCGATCGTCGCTGGCGACCCGAATATCATTTCGGTGAACGTGCGCGGATTGCGGGAAATTATCGAAAATGCTTGCTCGTCGGCGGCGACAATTGTGGCAATGCAGGAGATGAAGGCGGCATCTTTGAGTTATTTCAAAAACAATGCCGAAGCTACTGCGATCGTCGGACAGTATTTTGACGTAGCAATTAGCGAATTCAAAGCTCCCACACCTTCACCCAAGGTGCGTCAGCGCGAAACCAATGACCAGCAAGGGCTGCAACTGCCTCAAACCTACTTCAACGCGGCGGAAAATCGGGCGAAATTCGTCATGAAGACCGGTCTGTCGTCGGGTGAAAAGATTGAGGTAATCAAAGCAGCTTACCGTCAGGTTTTTGAGCGCGATATTACCCGCGCTTACAGCCAGAGCATTTCTGACTTGGAGTCCAAGGTCAAAAATGGCGAAATCTCGATGAAAGAGTTTATTCGTCGCCTTGGCAAATCTCCTCTGTACCGTAAGCAATTTTTTGAGCCGTTTGTCAACAGCCGTGCTGTAGAATTGGCCGCCCGTCACTTCCTGGGTCGCGGTTTGAGCTCCCGTGAGGAGTTTAGCAAGTATTTTGCGATCGTCACGAAAGGTGGTTTGGCGGCTCTGGTAGATGCGATGGTCTATTCTCAGGAATATGCCGATTACTTCGGTGAAGAAACGGTGCCTTACCTGCGTGGTTTGGGCCAAGAAGCTCAGGAATGTCGCAACTGGGGCCCACAAATTGATTTGTTCAATTTCAGCGCTCCTTTCCGCAAGGTTCCTCAGTTCATCACTTTGTTCGCAGGCTATACTCAGCCTCTACCAGACCAGCACGTTTACGGTATTGGTAACGATCCGCTGGAAATTCAGTTCGGGGCGATTTTCCCGAAAGAAACTCGCAATCCTAGGAACCGTCCGGCTCCCTTTGGTAAGGACACTCGTCGTATCCTGATTCGTCAAGGTGCGGGGATTGATAATCAGTTGAGCAATCCGGGTGCTCGTGGTAACGCTCCTGGTTCTCTGGGACCGAAGGTCTTTAAGTTAGCTCAGTTACCTAGTAGTTTTGTGGCTTCTAAGAAGACTGCTCGTGGTGCTTCTAGCAGCTACAGCAATGCTTCCAGTGTCAAATTTACCGAAAGTTCGACTCAAGCGATAATTCGGGCTGCTTATCTGCAAGTGTTTGGCCGCGATGTGTTCGATGGCCAGCGCCAAAAGGTGGCGGAAATTAAGCTGGAAAACGGCGATATTCCGATGCGTGAGTTCATTCGGATGTTGGCGAAATCCGATGTGTTCCGCAATATGTACTGGAGTAAGTTTTACGTTTGTAAGGCGATCGAGTATATTCACCGCCGACTCCTGGGCCGCCCTACCTATGGCCGTCAGGAAATGAATGCTTACTTTGACATTTGCGCTAAGAAGGGTTTCTACGCACTTGTCGATAGCATCATGGATTCTCTGGAGTACAACGAAGCTTTCGGGGAAGATACAGTCCCTTACGAGCGCTATGTGACTCCGGCTGGTTTGTCGATGCGGACGATGCGATCGGGTTCTTTTGGTGAGAAGAAGGCTAATGTTGAGCCGACTCCTGAAACTCCTCGGTTTATCGAATTGGGTACTGCGATCGATGCAGGAGATATGCAGTTGCAAACTCGGATTGCTCAAGGTGTCAGCAAGCGCCGCGAACAAACGAAGGTGTTCAAGTTGACGACTACTTCGGACAAGGTAGCTTTGAAAACTTTAATTCAAGCTGCTTACCGTCAAGTTTTTGAGCGTGACATCAATGCTTATGTGAAGAATGAATTCACGGCACTAGAAAGCAAACTTGGCAACAATGAAATCAATCTCAAGGAGTTCATTGAAGCTTTAGGTTGTTCGCCGCTGTACGTGAAACAATTCTATGCACCTTATCCAAATACTAAGGTGATTGAGTTGGGTACGAAGCACTTCTTGGGCCGTGCTCCTCTGAATCAAGCGGAGATTCGGACTTATAACCAAATCTTGGC
This sequence comes from Oscillatoriales bacterium, assembly GCA_043718495.1. GTDB lineage: Bacteria > Cyanobacteriota > Cyanobacteriia > Cyanobacteriales > Microcoleaceae > Microcoleus. Next base: position 3,054 of record JAYSVM010000168.1, read on the forward strand.
AAGTAAAGGGATTAAGGGCTTTATCAACGCGATGTTGCTGACTGTTGAATACGCTGAGGCTTTTGGTGAGGATACTGTTCCTTATCGTCGCTTCCCGACTCTACCGGCTGCTAATTTCCCGAATACTGAAAGGCTGTACAACCAGTTGACTAAGCAGAATGGTGAGATTGTGGTTCCGAGTTTTGAGCCTGCGACTGCTACTGATAGAAGCTAGATTGATTTGAGTTTTTAGATGTTAGATTGCTGTTAATTTAACGTCTCGAATTAGTTGAAGGGCTGGTGTAGTTACCGGCCCTTTTTTGGTATGATTTGGAGTCTTACCACAGAGGGCGCAGAGAGCGCAGAGTGAGGAAAGAGAGAGTGTGCTAGAAATTAGGAGACGGCAGTGCCGTCTCCCTAGAATTAATCTGGCGTAGGGAGACGGCACTGCCGTCTCCTCTGTATCATTCCGGTACAGCCGGAAATTGATATAACTTGAGTTAAAACCAAGCCCGCAGATCGCGTATTGCCGCAATTTCATCTTCTTTTGCCTGTTCTAGAAAAGCAATTAGCCTTTCTTTCGGCACTTGAGGAAAAGTAGGACTGGATTCAACCTCCATATACTCGCCCTCCTGTAATTGATAAATTCGCCACACTTTGCCATTGAACCGCCAAAACTCCGGTACACCAATAGCAGCATAAAATTTGTTTTTCTGAATATCAGTATGGGTAATATCCACTTCTACCACTAAATCAGGGGGAGGATCTTTGGTAAAATCAACATTGCGGCCTTTGACTAGAGGTTGATTTTGAATGTAGTAAGCATTATCTGGTTCCGCTCCCTTTTTCAGAAGAGGATAGTTCATAGTTGTTGAACCCATCGTTTTCATCCGCATCCCCATGAGCTCAATTAGCGTCCGAATAAAACACTCGATTAATCGACTTGAAAATTCGTGTTCTTCTAAGGGCATGGTGATTTCTAGAATCCCGTTGTCATAGATTAAACGAGAGCCTCGTGACTGGGGCAAGGCATTGAGAATTTGTAGATAACCGTCCCAAGATAACCCCCAAATTACCACGCGCTGTTCGCCAATAGGTTTTTGCAGTTCTGCTGTAGGTTCTGGTGCAGTAGTGACCACAAGTGACCTCCAAATGGAATTGATATTGATGGGCTATGCTCAGGCTAACTTAGTTTACATTGATTTGGCAAATTTCTAACATCCGTTTTATTTTTGGCAACTGTCTTTCGGATTTCCGAGTTAATCATAAAGAAGGCAGTTCGGCAACGGATTTAACGGATGTTAGGAAGTGCGGCATTGGGATTTGGTATAAGTAGTTTTATAGTTACACGAAACTTTCATAATTTGTATTTTAGATGAATTCGATCTAGGATGAAAATAACAGACACAAAGACACCCACAAAAGGAATAGACTATGACTAGCAAAAAAGTTCTGATTGTTTTAACCAGCCACGATACTCTGGGCGACACTGGTAAAGAAACTGGTTTCTATCTCCCAGAAGTAACGCATCCATTGGACGCATTTACTAAAGCTGGATTAATGGTAGATTTTGTCAGTCCAAAAGGTGGCAAAGCTCCCATGGTTGGGATTGATTTAGAAGACCCGCTAAATAAGGCTTTCCTAGACGATTCGGAACAAGTTTCGCGAGTCGAAAATACGCTCAACCCCGCACAAATTGACCCCGCAGAATATGGGGCTATTTTCTATGCTGGGGGACACGGGACAATGTGGGATTTTGCTGATAACCAGGAACTTGCTGCGATTGCTGCTGCGATTTATGAAGCAGGCGGGATTGTTGGTGCTGTTTGTCACGGGCCGGCGGCGTTAGTTAATCTTAAGTTGTCTGATGGTAAATATCTGGTTGCTAATAAGACTGTGGCTGCTTTTACTAATGAAGAGGAAGCGGCTGTGGGATTAACTGACATCGTACCGTTTTTGCTGGAGGCGAAGTTGATTGAGCGCGGGGCTAATTTTACCAAGGTTGCTAATTTTCAAGTTTGTGTTGTGGAGTGCGATCGGCTCGTGACAGGTCAAAATCCAGCTTCCGCAGCAGGTGTGGGCGAAAAAATGGTAGAATTGCTCAAAAGTAAGTAAGTCGCTCTAATTAAACGTAAAATGCTTTTATATTAGATACCCGACTTCTCAAATAAGTCGGGTATCTGAGTGTATCTAACTCAAACTCACCCTTTTTTGTATTCGGTTAACCGCACTTAAATAGCTACTTTGTGATGAGAACATTACTGCGAAATCTTCGTCATATAAAATATTAGGGCATAATGTAATTTTGAGTGGACAGGGTATGGAACTAGATTTACAGAGATTTTATAAAGTTTGCAATCCCAGCTACACCCTCGCAGTAGCCAATCCAGAAGACAGAAAATACTATATCGAATTCTCTTCAGTCAGGGGTGGCACAATCGTAGAACAATTGGAACGAACCATCAGCCGCCTCTCCCCTGATGAACCCACCTGTCAATTATTCACAGGCCATATTGGCTGCGGTAAATCTACTGAATTGCTACGGCTGCAATCTGAATTAGAGCATGAAGGATTTCACGTAGTTTACTTTGAGTCTAGCAAAGACTTAGATATGGCAGATGTTGATATCACTGACATTTTGTTGAGTGTGGCTAGACAGGTGAGCGAAAGCATTGAGAAGCTGAAAATTAAGCTGCAACCGAATGGCTTTAAAGCTTTGCTGAAAGGTGTGGCAGATGTTTTTCAGACTCAAATAGACCTGAAAGCTGAAGCTAATGTTCCTGGTTTGGGTGAAATAGGTGTCAGCACGGAGGGAGAGTTTTCTCTGGCTTTGGGTATTGGGAAAATAACTGCTAAAGCTAAAGATTCTCCGAATTTGCGATCGGAGTTGAGGCAATATTTAGAGCCGCGAACTAATGTAATTTTAGATGCACTGAATAAGGAGTTGCTCGAACCAGCAAATCAAGAACTTAAACGGCAAGGAAAACAAGGACTTGTGGTAATTATTGATAATCTCGATCGCATACACCTCTGCACGAAGCCCACAGGACGACTTCAGCCGGAATATTTGTTTGTCGATCGGGGCGAGCAGTTGGCAAGACTGAATTGCCACGTTGTGTATACAATTCCTTTGGTGTTGATTTTCTCTAATGATTTGGGCCAGTTGACCAATCGATTTGGGGTAGATCCGAAGGTGTTACCAATGGTGCCGGTGCGAAACCGCGATGGTTCCGAGTGCTTGGAGGGTGTAGAATTGCTGCGACAAATGGTGCTGGCTCGTGCTTTTCCAACGGTGGATGCGATCGCACGCTATGATTTGATTGGAAAAATTTTTGATAATCCCGAAACTCTCGATCGCCTGTGTCGAGTTAGCGGGGGACACGTCCGCAACTTGCTACAAATGCTCTATGGTTGCCTCCAGAGAGAAGATCCACCACTGTCTAGGGCAACTTTGGAAAAAGTAATCGTTCAGCGTCGCCACCAGCTCACGTTGGCCATAGAGCCCGATGAGTGGACACTGCTAAATCAAGTATCCGCAACCAAAACTGTGAGTGGAGAGACTAAATATCAAATTTTGTTGCGTAGTCTTTGGGTATTTGAATACCGTTACGGTGAGGATTATTGGTTTGATGTCAATCCTATTTTGGCAGATGCGAAAGAGTTGACAGTTGACAGTTGACGGTTGACAGTTGACGGTTGACGGTTGACAGCGAACAGTCAACAGTTAACAGTCAACAGCGAACAGTCAACAGCGAACAGCGAACAAATAAAAATGATTAAAGGCACTACGAAACTATTGGGAGTAATTGGCGATCCGATCGCACATTCTCTGTCACCGGCGATGCACAATGCGGCGATTTCCCATTTGGGCCTCGATTTTGTTTACCTAGCATTTCCGGTAAAACCAGAGGATTTAAAAGTTGCTCTTTTAGGCTTTCGGGCGATCGGCATTCAGGGATTTAGTATCACAATTCCCCACAAACAAGCCATCCTACCACTATTATCCGAGGTTTCTCCTATTGCTCGTGCGATCGGCGCAGTCAATACCGTATATCTAACTGACAAAGGTTGGTGTGGCACAAATACTGACGTTGAAGGCTTTCTCGCGCCGTTGCAGACCCCCCCAACGGGGGCTAGGGGGGGTTCCGACTGGAGTCAGAAAGTAGCAGTAATTTTGGGGAATGGTGGCGCGGCGAGAGCAGTTGTGGCGGGATGTGCTCAATTGGGCTGTGCGGAGATTCACGTTGTTGGTCGAAACGAGCAAAACTTAGTAGAATTTCAGCAGAGTTGGATTGATTCTCCCATACCTATCAAATCTTTGCGAGTTCATACTTGGGATAATTTACCAAGCTTAATTTCCCAAGCAGATTTGTTAGTCAACACCACGCCTGTAGGGATGTATCCCCAGGGGGAAATGTCGCCCGTTGGTGCAAGTGCGATCGACCAAATTTCAGTAGGCGCGATCGTCTATGATTTAATTTACAACCCAAATCCTACTCAATTTCTCAAAGATGCTCAGCTTCGGGGAGTTCGAACCATTGACGGACTCGAAATGTTAGTTCAACAAGGAGCCGCAGCCTTAAAAATTTGGCTGAAAACAGATTCCGTCCCAGTCGATGTCATGCGCCACGCCTTGAAAAAGCATTTAGGCTTAGATTGAGTGTGTTTAGATCCCCGACTTCTTTAAGAAGTCGGGGATCTGGTTTAATACACGCTAAGCTAAAAGTTAAAATATACTTGTGCTATAACTTATGAAATTTCGAGCTATCAGCCTTTTTTTCGCCACTTGCCTAATCGGAATTTTTAGCTTAGCATTCACCCCACCCGCTTGGGCTCTCACACAAATTAAACTCTCGGATCTTTCCTATCATGAATGTCCGGCAGAAATGGGAGAAGGAACAGTCACCAGCGGCAGTTCGATGGAAGCTACTTGCTTTCTGATTACTGGTAAAGCTGAAAATAGCACTAATAAACCCGTTGTCAATGCCGATATTTTCGGACGAATTTATGATGCAGACGACAATCCGGTGATGCAAAATCGAACTCGTTTGGGTGCGATAGAAGAAGTTCCCCCCGGAGTTAGCGATTTTGAGATTAGAATCTCCGTACCCGCTAATCAACCAACACCTTTGAAGCTCAAGCAATTTAAAGCTACAGGTTTTACCGGTCTCGTTCGTCGCTAATCTTAAGTCATATCAATTCCGGTTGCACCGAAATGATATAGAGGACACCGCAGTGCCGTCTCCCTACCGCGATTAATTGTAGGGACACGGCACTGCCGTCTCCTAATTTCTAAAATGCTGCTGGTTGCAAGGTGCTTAAAAGACCAATCAAGAATTGAGAGCCGAACTGAAGTACGAAAAATGCAATGATCGGAGACAAGTCCATCCCTCCTAGGGGGGGTACAATCGATCGGAATAGATTCAGATAAGGATCGGTTAATTGACTCAAAATCGAAAATGGCGCACTTGACCAATCGATATTAGGAAACCAAGTTAACAAGACTCTAAAAATCATCAGATATAGATAGATTTGCAGAAATGAGGACAGCGTGGTTGCCAAAAGGCCTATTGAAGAACTCATAAATTTTGCTTGATGTTTGAGTAAAGTTTAGAAATGCTTTAGCCTTGAGTTTAGCATATTTCCAGAAGTCAACCGATTTGCGATTTGGGATTTTGCATTTGGGCACGGTGCCGTGTCCCTAAAATTATACGATTTGGGATTTTGCGGACACAGCAGTGCTGTGTCCCTACAATTAATCGGGGTAGGGACACGGCACGGCAGTGTCCTCGGTATCACCGAAATTTATTCAGGAGTCTTCCGCTAAAGAACTTTCACTACTGTGTACCTGTACGTTGCCATTCACATCGCCGAGTTGCAGTCGCACGTCATCTATTGCCTGATTTAGCTGAGCAATTTTATCTTCTAAACTCAGCCTTGCTACTTCAATGCGTTCATCTTCGAGTTGGCTGCCTTTCCCTTTGCTTTGCTTGATAGGCTTTGCCTCTGATGGGTCTGCAAGGAATGCCTCAGCAGCTCGCCGCGACAGTACCACGCCCAAAACTGCACCGACTAAGCCACCAACTGCGGCTCCAGCAATAAATCCGCCTGTAAAACCCTCTCGATTGCTCATTGCTCAACTCAACTGCGTGATATTTCTGTGATTTTTTGATTATTTCTGAGAAATTATAAAAATTACCCAGAAATCATGTTTTGATTAAAGACAGTTCCGACTTCTTGCTGGAAGCGGATCATCTCTAAAGATCGATCGCCATAAAGGTCTTCAATATGCTCTAAGCAGCAGTCGATCGCAAAATCGTTCAACTCCTCCGTCTCAATACCATACATTTCCTGAAATATCTCTGAGTCTACCCGACAAAAACGCGGTCGATGATCATAAATTCCGCATTCTCGCTTTTTTTTGTCAAAGTTGATACACCAACCGTCATCTCCTACTAGGCTCAAGTAGACCCCTAATTCTTCTTGTGATAAATACTCGTCTAAGTCGGGACGCTCTGTTGGGTCGAGGTAACAACAAGCACCGCACTGTTTTACGCAAAGCCAGGTAGCCATAATTCGATTTTAGATCTTAGATTTTGAGATTTTAGATTTTAGATATTTGCTGATCATAGTTTACCATGACTTAAACAAAGACTATTATGTAGGTGATAATTATGTCTTCTTCGCAACCTCCGTCAAGGGAAAAAAGACCTCTAGGATTTGATGAATTGATTGCGATCGTAGTAGCCTTCGGTACTATGGGCTCAATTTTATTTTGGGTAACAGGTAAAAAACCAACTCAATTCAGTGCTACAAATTGGCAATTTCCAGCGGTTTTCTCTCAACCTGCTGCTGTGCCCGATAGTTCAAAAACATTGACGCCCCCGCTGTCAAGTTCGGATACGCTCAAGCCCCCAACAACGGTAATTCCCTCGCCATCACGCACCACTCCCGTGGAGCCTTTACCGCAAGTTGTCGTTCCAATTCCTGTGATTGTTCCCCCAGTTAGTGCAGTCCCAGAACAGCCAATTGTGCGATCGATTCCAGCTCCAGCAATCACCAAACCTCAACCAGCGAGCGGAAAAATTGCTCCTGTCAAATTTTCCGATGTTCCAGACAAGTATTGGGCGCGTCCATTTATTGTAGCTTTAGTCGATCGGCAAATTTTTGCAGATTTCACCGACAATAAATTTCGTCCCGACGAACCGATAACACGAGCCGAATTAGCGCGCTTAATTCAACGAATGTCTGACCAAGAACCGCGCCGAAAATCTGTTAATTTTAAAGACGTAAAATCCGAAAGTCCGGTGGCTCCTTTCATCGATTACAGCGTCAAAACAGGATATCTGAAAGGATATCCTGACAATGCTTTCCGTCCCGATAAAGAGATTCCTCGTGTAGAAGTAATCGCAGCTTTGGCGAGCGGTTTGAATCTAAAACCATCAACAAAAGAAACAAAAACTTTACAAGTTTATACGGACAGAAAAAAACTCCCGAAATGGGCAGTGAGCAAAGTAGCATCAGCGACGGAAGCGGGGATTGTCGTCAACCATCCAAAGCGCCAACTTTTGCGACCAAATGCAAGAGCAACTCGCGCTGAAGTAGCAACCATGATTTACCAAGCCATGGCAAAACAAGGAAAAGTACCAGCTAAATCTTCTCAATATATTGTGGGACGTTCAAAGGTGCCAAAGTAAGATTTGTGAGTGGGAGATGGGGTGATGGGGAGATGGGGAGATGGGGAGATGTCTACCCATTCCCAATTCCCAATTCCCAATTCCCCATGCCCTTTATCAACAAAGATTAAAATTAATCTTGAAAAACCATAATACTGCCAGAATAGCAAGCCACCCAAACCTGATTAGTTTGTGAATCGTAAGTAATCCCGATCGGACTTGAATTCACATTCACCGTTTTCAGCACTTTCATATCACTCGTGCGAACCTTACTCACAGTATTGGAAGAATAATTGACAACGTAAATCAGCTTGCCATCATCAGAAATTGTCATGCTTCGAGGCTGACTACCAGTCGAAATTTTCTCCACAACGTCGCCAGAATTTAGGTTAATCTTTGCTACATTTCCTTCACCATTCAAAGTAGCATAAAGATACTTCCCGTTTGGATCAATAACCAAATGACGTGGTGCATTACCAACATTTCTCAACCATGCTACCGAAAAATCAGTGAGATCAACCCTCGCAATATCCGAAGAACCCATGACAGCAACATAGGCAGTTTTCGAGTCAGGAGTTACAACAATACCGCGAGGATATGCACCCAGTTTTACCCGCTCAACTTCGCTATTTTTCTGAGTATCAACTACACTCAAATCCCAACTACACCAGTTGCTAGCCAGTACAAAGCGATTATCCGGCGAAACAGCATTAAATTTCGGCACAGCACCTACAGAAATTACTTTTTCAATTTTTAGAGTTTCGGTATTAATGCGGTACATGAAACTTTTATCATGTTGTGCTGCTGGAGAACATCTATCGCTACCCGGATTGTCAAAGCCAGAACCGTACATCTGATAGTTTGATACATAGCCATATTTACCATCACTTGTAAAAGCAGCTTCAACAGGAGCACCTTGATAATTTCCCTTAAATTTGGAAAAGCCGAACTTCGACAGATTTACTTGATCCGGAATAGTCTTGACTAACTTAAAGTTCCGGTCGTACACTGTGATTGTGTGGGTATACATCATGTTTTGAGCAAAAAACAGACCCGAACCTGAATGAACTATTGACTTTGGCGATATGTTGCCGTAAATAGTTTTTTTCAGTGTCATGTTTCCGTTGATTTTTTGACGAGAAATCTCCTTTTTAGATTGTTCTTGATTTGTGTTTTTTGGCGCTTGTTGAGTTGTCCTCTTTGGTGATTCTTCAGTTATTGGACTTTCCGTTGTAAATGGTGGTAAAAATGGATTGTTAAAGAGTGGTTTTCGGCGCTGATTTTTGGTAAAATTTTCTAATTGACTGGGATCTTTTGTGGCTGTGGGAGACGGAACGATTTGATTTTGTCTTTGAGGTGTTTTTGACTGTTGTTTAGTCGGATATTCTAATTGGTTTTTATTTTCGGTGGAGCTAGAAGATGGGGAAGAATTATCAGAGTTGGGTGATTTTTTTTCGGCAGAATCTGATTCAGTACCTTCCGGCTTAACTTTCAGTGCTGACAAAGTTTTAGGGCCGACAATTCCGTCAACTTTCAGATTGTTTTCTGCTTGAAACTTTTGGACAGCAGCTTGAGTTACGGAACCGTAATATCCCGTGGGTTGACGGCTAAAATATCCTGCGTCTTGCAGAGTTTTCTGAAGTTCGGCAACTTCCGAGCCTGAATCGCCTTTTCTGATGGCAAGTGCGGGATTGACTAGGTTAAAAATTGTTAAAACAAGGGTAAAGAATAGTAAAGGAGTATATGCTAAATTCAGGTGCGTTGTGGAGTTGGTCGCTTGAGTTTGATTGGGATGGGTTTCCCAAGTTTCAGCTAAATGCAGGTATGCTAGTCCGTCCATAGTTTTTACTAAGTGGTTTTGGTGATATGATACACCAATTAATATTGCTCAAAGTGATAAACTGAAAAAGTTTACGATCATCAGGACTTACGAAAAATTTTAATGGTGTCAGCAAGTAGGAGTGAGCAATAATGTTGAATTGGGAACAAACACCGATCGCACCACCGACAGAAGAATGCCCCCAAATGGCACAGTATGATGGTTATGGTGGACTTTGCCAGCGGGCTTGGGTGGAGATAGATTTAGCAGCTTTAACCCACAATGTAAAACAGCTTAAAAATATTTTATCTCCCAAAACACAACTGATGGCAGTTGTCAAGGCTGATGCTTATGGCCACGGTGCGATCGCAGTTAGTCAAACAGTTTTACAAGCAGGTGCTAGTTGGCTGGGAGTGGCGACAATTCCAGAAGGCATTGAATTGCGGGAAGCTGGGATTGAAGCGCCGATTTTGGTGTTGGGGGCGACGTATACTACAGAACAAGTAAAAGCGATCGCCCATTGGCACTTGCAGCCCACTATTTGTACTGTCAAACAAGCTCTAATATTTTCGGAATTCCTGGCTACTCTTAATCAATCTTTGCCCGTTCATGCTAAGTTAGATACGGGAATGTCTCGCTTGGGTACGCCTTGGCAGGAAGCAACAGAATTTGTACAGTTGATTCAGCGGTTGCCAAATCTGAAATTAGCTAGCGTTTACTCTCACTTGGCGACAGCGGATAGTCCAGACCAGACTATTATGTTACAACAGCATGAGAAGTTTAAATTGGCGATCGCCCAAATTAAGATAGCAGGAATTAATCCCGATCGCCTACACTTGGCAAACTCTGCTGCCACCCTCGCTGACCCAGATTTGCATTACGATTTAGTGCGAGTCGGTTTAGCTAATTATGGTCTCTATCCAGCACCTCACTTGCAAAGTGCGATCGATTTAAAGCCTGTAATGCAGGTAAAAGCTAGGGTGACACAGGTGAAAACAATAGAAGCAGGAACCGGTGTCAGTTACGGTCATCAATTTGTGGCTAAACAACAGACGCAAATTGCTGTAGTTGGCATCGGTTATGCGGATGGGATTCCCCGCAATCTTTCTAATAAAATGCAGGTATTAATCAGGGGAAATTTTGTGCCACAAGTGGGTTCGGTGACGATGGATCAATTAATGCTTGATGTTAGTGCTATTCCCGATTTGGAAGTCGGTGAAGTTGTGACTTTGTTGGGCAAAGATGGGGATAATCAGATTTCTGCTGATGATTGGGCGGCGATTTTAGGAACTATTTCGTGGGAGATTCTCTGCGGTTTCAAACACAGGTTGCCGCGTATAGCAGTCAACAGTTAACTGTTGACTTTTGACCGAACAATTACCAATTCCTAATCCCCAATCCCCAATCCCCAATCCCCAATTCCCAATGCCCAATTCCCAATGCCCAATTCCCAATTGCAAATTAATATGACAGCAATCACAAATTTTCTACTAATATCTCAAACATTGCTTCTACAATTAGATGCAGGAAGAATGCAAGCTTTCCAAGTCGCCCAAGAATTCTCGAAAAAATCCGTAGAATTGGGGTTTGACATTGTTCCTAAACTGCTGTGGGCGATCGGCATTTTATTAATTACACGATTTGCGATCGGCATTGTGGGGCGTGTGACTCGCCGAGCCCTGAGTCGCACCCAAGCAACATTGCGAAAATTTTTAGTCCAAGCTGCTGAAATTGCGATTTTAGTAGTCGGAGTAGTCGCCACTTTGAGTCAGTTGGGCATTCAAACTACCAGTGTAGTTGCTGTAGTTGGTGCTGCTGGTTTGGCGATTGGTTTGGCGTGGCAAAATACGTTGTCCCATTTTGCTGCTGGGGTGATGTTGATTAGTTTACGGCCTTTTGAAGTCGGAGATGCGATCGAAGGTACAGATGTTAAAGGAGTCGTTGACAGTATTGGGATTTTCTCGACAACCGTGGTGACAGACGATCATGTAAAAATTATTGTGCCGAATAATCAGTTGTTTAACGGTACACTGAAAAATACCACGGCAATGGGAACAAGACGGGTAGACTTAAAGATCGATATTGGCGATCGCCCAATCCGGCAAACTGTAGCTGAGTTATTAGAAATTGCCCAATCTCACCCCCTAGTTTTGGACAATCCAGCGCCGACTTGTCTGGTGGCTGAGATTACTCCCACTTCAACGATTTTATCTCTTCGCCCTTGGTGTGCATCTGTAGCCTACGAACAAGTGCGATCGCAAATTCAACAACTCGTCAAAGAAGCAATGGATGCTCAAAAAAATCAACAATAATAGTCCTAGACACACAGATAATATAATTCTGTCATTGCGAGGGAAGCGTTAGCGTAAGCGATCCGAAGGAAAGCAATCTCAAAGCCGTATTATACCATGACAATGCGTCCAGCACTGAATAATAAATCTCAATCTCAAATTTAACATTTAAAATCAATCTGAGGTATTTTTCAATGACCAAGTGGTACCCACAGCAAATTCTCGAAGAACCAGGTGTCAGGATTTCCCCAGCCGAGAAACAAAAAATTCTTAGCAAATTTCCGCCTCCCGACGAAAACGGTCAAATCTATGCCGATGGAATTTTTGAAGGCGGTGGCGTGCGAGGAGTTGCCTTTTTAGGAGCACTCAGATGCTGTAGCGATTTAGACATCCGCTGGCGAAAACTCGCAGGTACTTCTGCCGGTGCAATTACCGCCGCAGTATTAGCAACAGACTTGTCAATTGATGACTTAGAAGAGTTACTGGGACAGCTAGATTATAGCATATTTTTGAGCAAAAAAAACAGTCCTCTAATTTTAAATGGCGACCCAGCAGACGACTTACAATCTCCGGTATGGACGCTACTTTTCTTAACAATTAGTCGCCAGATGGGAGAATATTCTTCCTTACCTTTCCGACAGTGGCTAGAAACAACTCTCGCTAAGGGGCATTTGCAAACTTTTGCCGATGTCAAACAGGTAAAAGACCGAGAATTAAAAGTAGTAATCTCCAACCTGACGCGCGGTGAAATGTTGGTGTTACCAGACGATTTGCAGCGCCGTGAATCTGCGGACTCTGATGCCTTGTACGAGCAATTGCAACTCAAAAGTGCCGAAGATTTTAGCGTAGCTGAAGCCGTGCGGTTATCGATGAGTATTCCGCTATTTTTTGAACCCGGAAAACTGGGCAATGACTTAATTGTAGATGGGGGAATTCTGAGTAATTTCCCACTGTGGATTTATGACAAACAATCCGGTGCGACTCCCATTGCACCCCGCTGGTTTACCTTTGGGTTTCGATTAATTGATACTGGCATTGAGAATCAAGTTAACATTAGCAGTCCGGTGTCGATGTTATCGGCGATGTTCACCACGATGATGAAGGCCAGAGACAGGTATCACCAGCGGGAGATGGATAAAGGCAGGGTGATTAATGTGGATGTCACTGAAGCTGGGGTGACGGCGACGGACTTTAATCTGGATGCCGATCGCAAGGCTAAACTATATCGGTTGGGATATTTGTATACTAAGAGATTTTTTCTGAGTTCCAATTTTGGTTGGGCAAAGCACTTGAAGGCTAGGGGATTTGGGGATTAGGCGATCGGGTTGAGGTGTCGGATGCTAGATATAGTAATGCTTTCAGGAGATTTGCAATTTGGGGTTGCCAAGAGCTGGAGGTGTGTGTTATGCTTAGTTGCTGTCATCTGGAGAGGTGGCTGAGTGGTCGAAAGCGGCAGATTGCTAATCTGTTAAGGGTGTTATCACCCTTCGGGGGTTCGAATCCCCCCCTCTCCGTTCTATTTAATTTATTGAGTCCAGAGTTTTGTTGCTCTCAATGTATTGGCGCAAGACTTTGTTAATTAGGGTTTTATCAAAAAATTGGGTTGAAAACCCCATCCCATAAGGACGGTTTATGGATCGAGCTGAACAAGGAAAGTGTGTAAAAATTTGAATAATTTTACATGGAACCTAATCAATCACAATCGCCCCAAATCATTACGATTTATAAAGCACCTCAGAAATCCAAAGGCCAGAAATTACTGAAAGATGGATTTCAACCCGTTGATTTTCCCTATAATCCTCCTTATGTCGATGGAAATTGCTATTTTGCAGGCCCCCAGGATCGAAGTATTGCAGAAGAGTATAATCAAAGCTATAAAGAAGGAATAGTGGAGGTTTCAATTGATAAGTCGAGTTATGAGCAGTATTTCAAGTCGCTGGAATATCGCTATGATGAGAAAGACAGTTACGAGCGAATTGAGGTAATTATACCTCAACGCTTGTTTGCCATACTAAATCAATTTCCACGAGTCCTCAAAGCACAGTGAATATTATGGATAGTCAAAGCTGGGAACAAGTTAAGTTAAAGTACAGATTGGGGCAATTCTTGCTGGGTAGAGTTGAATATCATGCTCCTTTTGGAGTGTTTGTTAATATTGGTGAAGATGCTGTCAAAGGTTTGATTAAAATTCCAGACTTTTTGGATGAGGGAGAGATGAGTGAAGAGATGTATCCTGAAATTGGTAGTGCGATCGGTGCAATTATTGTTGGATATAACGAGGCTAATTGTGGTGAAGTGTATCTTAATGCGAAGCCTAGTGTTTTGCATGAAATTCTTGTGCCACTGAGAAGTCGTCCGGTGCTGGTTTGAAATAATTTGGTATGCTAATTTTAGGAAAAAAGTTACTTACCCATGAACATTACACAACTCAAGACAGCAGTAACAGAACTTTCACAAAATGAACTCGCAGAGTTTGTCGAATGGTTTGAAGACTTCCAAGAATCTCTTTGGGATCGGCAAATTGAAGATAATTTGAAAGCAGGCAAATTTAACCTCTTGATTCGACAAGCAGAACAAGCATTTAGTGAAGGAAAGTGCAGGGAAATTTGAAGCATTTCACAACACCTGAATTTTCTGTCGAATATCGTTGTTATTCATCGATCGAATCAGATTCATTCGCCTCTTTATTCTCATTATTTGACTCTTCAACTGTGCTAGTATTTTGATGGGTATTTTCCAATAACCCTGCCTGTTTTAACAAATGTCTGAGTAATCCAAGTTTTAGAGATTTATTGCCGTGAATTGGCACAGAAATTCGGATTGAGCTTCCAGCTTTCCCGTAGATGTGGTGACTGCCTTGAACTCTTAATAATATCCAGTCATTACGTTGTAGCAGCTTTGCTAACTCTTTGCCAGACATGGAGTTCATATCGCAATCTCCATAATTTTGTCTCGCTCATTTGTCTCGAAGGACTCAATATCTACACTAAGGCAACCTTCGATTGCTTCATAGAGGTTTTGCAGCAGTTCCTCAAAGGTTTCTCCCTCAGTTGCACAGCCAGGAATAGCAGGAACTTCTGCCCAGAATCCGCCTTCTTCTGCTTCGTGGATGATAATTTTGATTTTCAATTTATTCTCCTAATTTATTCTCAAAACTTAAGTAGGTGGATATATATATTTTGTGTCATTGCGAGGAACGAAGCAATCCCAGAGCTTTGCGATTGCTTCGTTCCTCGCAATGACATGATAATGTTTACTTATGTTCATCTACTTACCTCTTCATTACTGTAACAGACTTTACTCCTCCAAGTCCACCTGCTTAACCTGCTCTAAAGGTATATTTAGGGCTTCGGCAATTTGCTCATCGCTTAAGCCAAACTGCCGTAATTTATCAATTGTTTCAATCTTAGTTTGATTTTTGCTTTCCTCCTGCAAGTCGGGAGTTTGCGGCTGACTTTGATTTGGGTTAGGAGTGGTTTGTTCGGAACCCATGTTTACACAGCCAATTATATGATTACTATTAAAACTTCGATTGCCCAAATAAATATTTAGATCGCCTTGGCGTTCTACGACGGATTTAAGATTTTTTTTATCAACTTCTTCATCAAAGATATCAGATAACATTTGCAAAAGCTCGTAACCGACATCCTTAGCATGACCCGCTGAACAACCACAATTTTCTGCAATGTCATCATACTTTTGGCGCTTCAGCGTGCCTTCGATAATTCCGCGTTGCAAGTCATTTAAGCGTTTGCGTGTCTTGGAGTAGACAGCATCATCTATAAATTGAAGTATTTCTTGGAGGCGCATCATCCGGGATGTGGGAGGACAGTGGTTATTATAGCCGACTTTATCCGTCACGATCCGTCTTTTTCCGTAGTTTACAATAATTTAAGAAAAATCCGTCTTTTTCCGCTTTTAATTTTTGTGCGATCGGTCTATAGTATCTATACACAGTAAATAACAATTATTCGTTCAATTGCAACAAATTAAAAATTGGCGATTTTTGTATGTATTAAACTCTATTCAATTTTTACACATTACATCAATAACATGGATATGGTAGCATGAGGGGAAATAAAATGCTGTTGGCAATATGTACTATTTCATTATTAGCTACTTCAATTAAATCTTTAGCTCAGACACCTAGAAATACAGCAGATCCCGGTAGTATCAAACAAGGTTCTGGTGCTTCAACTAAGAAAGCCCCAATATCATCACCAACTCCATCACAGAATGTTTTAAAACTTAACGATACTACCACTGTACGACAAACAAATAAAGAAACTGATTGGATCATAATGGTAGTTTCTATATTTAGCTTAGTTGTATCTTCAGCAGTTGCTTATACTTCCAATTTCAGACAAGCAAATATTCAGTTATGTTTTGGAAGAAATATCATACTTTTTCCTGTTACTAAAGTTACTAAAATTGATGATACAACCAGTAGTGTAACTATTGTAGGGGTAGGATTCAACCTACCGATTACTTTCTACAATTGGAGTCCACAAGGCGGAACAATTCAGCGAATTCGCTTAGTTGTTAGCAAACAAAATCACGGTGATTTTTATGACATGACATGGACTACTTTTGTCAAAATTGGAAGTGCAGGAAACTTTGAAGATGATAATTTAGCTCAACCAATTGCTGTAAAAGGGCTTTCTTCCATAAATCAAGTAATTCGATTTGATTGGATTACTGAACTAGGAGGAAAGATATTTGACCTACAAGCTGGCAATTACGAGCTAAGAATTTATGGATGGACAAAAAACACAGAAAAGCCTAGTTTAAAATACAAAAATTCTTTTACCCTTAAAGATGAAGATTGTCGAACATTCAAGGATAGTGTTACTGATAGTAGTCTAAGCAAAGCAATTTGGGTGTCATTAGATGAAAATGAAAAGCCCAATCAGCTTGTATCAAGAAACACTATTGACAGACTTTATTCTGAATAAGTAAATCTATTTGCGATCGAGGAGTAGTTTAAATTATGTCTGTAAATAAGGATTTTCATATAGTTGGTGGAAGCGTTTACAATAATTATATTGGTGGAAATATAGCCAATAATATTGGCAGACAGCAAGCGAACCAAGACATTTATTCGTCTGAGCAAAAGCAAACCATTGTCGAAGCAGCAAAAGAAATTCAAGAACTTCTCAAACAGTTAGAGGTAACTAATCCTACGGCTACTGAGGCTGAAAAGATTGCTCACGTTAATGATGAAACAACCCCTAGTTTCAAGCGTCGCTGGATTTCTGCATTGCAGGATGGTGGTGAAGCTGCGATCGAAGAGTTTTTTGACAATCCTTATGTCAATGTCGGGAAGGCGATCGTTAAAGGTTGGATGAAACCAGAATAGATTGTGGTGCGTGAAGTGCGATCGCCCTTACCAACTAATCCTTTCAACGTTAGGAATATCATACCGCCGCGCGATCGCTCCTAAAACGCGATCGCGCCAATCTTTGCGAAACTCCCCTGGAAGTTGCAATTACTACGTTCACCTGCTAGCCTTAACATAGACGCATCGTAGGAAAATAACCGATGACACTAACAGAATTACTCCCTACCATTAGACAACTTTCTGCGATCGACAAACGAGAGTTAATCCGCATTCTCATGGCGGAAGAGGATATCAGTGATGAACGCGCGTGGAAGGCTCAATTTGAAGCTACAACAGACGCTCAGTGGGATAGTCTAGCTGAAATAGTACGTCAGGAAATCGCTGCTAGTGTTGCAAAGCAGTTTGTGTGTAAATCCTAATCTAATCAAGTGCTTTCATCGCTTCGACAAATTGCCGCGATACAAATGGCAAAATTTGTTCGTTCTTGCTATTCTCTTTGCCCTCAGTAAATACCACTAACAAATACGGCCGCAAACCAGGTATTTCAATATAAGCAGCATCGTGACGAACTTGACTTGTTAGTCCCGCTTTTGACCACAATTTTGCATCTTCTGGCAATCCGCCACCTAAAAAACCTGTAACTTGATTGTCCGCATCTGCCTCTAATTCTGCTGGTTCTAAACTGCGTTTCATTAAACTCATCATATCTTGTGATGCTTTAGCAGAAACAGCGACACCGCCGATGATACTATGCAACAAAATCGCCGTGGCATTTGTGGTCAGCATATTTCTATTTTCCATTAATTCTCCCAGAAATGCTCGTTCGCGACCGTAGGGGCCATCGCACCAAGTTTTTTGATTGAGGTTAATGTCTTGTAAGTCTAGCCAATTCAATGATTGAAAGTAACGGTTGATGATATTTCGCTGCTGTTTCCAGGTTTCAAAGGGGCCTGGTGGCAATTCTGGGCCGCTGGTGGTGCCGGTTAGTACATCTACTACTAAACTGGTGGCATCGTTGCTGGAATCAACTATCATGTCTCTGACAGCGCGTTCTAATTCTGGGGATGTTTTAATCATGCCTTTTTGTGCCCATTCCCAGACGGCGACGAGGTAGAATAATTTGACGATGCTGGCAGGATACACTCGTTCTGTAGCTCTGCTGCTAAAACCTCTGGCTTGATATTTCCAAAATTCTTCTGGGCTCAAAGCTCCACCTGTATTCACTCGCACCGGCGGATCGTAAACTATCCAGGTAATGGCAATGCGATCGGCAGTTAATCCTGTAAATTCTGCCTTGACGGAGGCTATAATGCTACTGCCGAGGGTTTCTAATTGTTCGTCTTTGCGGAAAAATGTCATAGGAAATTTTAGGGAGTTATACGTTATACGTTATAAGCTAGAAAAAATTAAATGACTAATCATCAATTATCTAATGTTGTGGAGTATCTGACACGATCGCACATAAATATTTACGATTCCCCAAAGTGCGATCGCCTCGCAACTCAAGCGGCGGCGGGGCGACACTTGCGAGTAGTTAACCCCCCCCAGCCCCCCCTCGTTAAGGGGGGGAGAGATGGCATAGACTCCCTTATCAAGGGAGACAGAGATGGCATAGACACGCTTGTTAAGGGGGGGAGAGATGGCATAGACACGCTTGTGCAGGGGGATACCACGGCTGTGATGGTGCGGCTGTGCGAAGATGATTATCCGGGATGGCTGGATATTCGAGATGTTGAGTTGCTGGATGTGGCAGACACATTCTATCATCCTGAGATATTTTCGGAAGCGGAAATCAGAGAAAAATTGCCAACTGTAATTAATTTTGCTCATCAGGCTATGAACGAATCTAATTATTATCTTTGGGGAGGTACTGTCGCACCAAATTATGATTGTTCTGGATTAATGCAGGCTGCTTTTTTGTCTACAGGTATCTGGTTGCCGAGAGATGCTTATCAACAAGAAGCTTTTACTAACCCTATTAGTATAAGTGATTTAGAACCAGGGGATTTAGTTTTTTTTGGCACTCCCCAAAAAGCTACTCATGTGGGATTATATTTGGGAGATAGTCGTTATATTCACAGTTCAGGAAAAGAACAGGGCCGCAATGGTATCGGTATCGATATTTTGTCGGAATATGGCGATAAAGTTAGTCAAATTTATTATCAGCAATTACGGGGATATGGTAAAGTGGTGGCAAGTTATCAATCTAGTTAGTTGTTGACGGTTGACGGTTGACTTTTAGTATTATTGAAGAAAGAAATGGACGCTGCATTATTTTTGGAAAAATTGGCTGAACAACAGGCTGAGACTGAAGTTGTTCTTGACGTTTCGGCGGTAGTGCCGGTGTATAATGAAGTAGAAAGTTTACCTCATTTGATTGAGGCGATCGCAACTTCGATCAAAGCATCTGGCCTCAGCTATCAAATTATTTGTGTCGATGATGGTTCTAAAGATGGTTCTGCTGAACTTCTCCAACAGCTAGCTAGCAGTCGCCATGACCTTTGTGCAGTAATTCTACGCCGTAATTACGGGCAAACTGCCGCCATGTCAGCGGGCTTCGATCGCGCTCGCGGTCGTGCTATTGTCACCCTAGACGGCGATTTACAAAATGATCCGGCTGATATTCCGCTATTGTTGGCAAAGTTAGATGAAGGCTACGATTTAGTGAGTGGCTGGCGGAAAAATCGGCAAGATAATACCGTTAGTCGGTTGATTCCTTCTAAAATTGCTAATTGGCTAATTGGCCGCGTTACTGGTGTTGTTTTGCATGACTACGGCTGTTCTTTGAAAGCTTATCGATCGGAGTTGGTGGCAGACTTGAATCTCTATGGTGAATTGCACCGATTTTTGCCGGCTTTGGCATTTATTGAAGGGGCAAGAATTACCGAACTACCGGTGCGACACCACGCCCGTCGTTTTGGTCAAAGCAAGTACGGAATTTGGCGAACTTTTCGGGTGTTGATGGATCTATTAACTATTTATTTTATGAAGAAGTTCCTAACTCGCCCGATGCACGTTTTTGGACTTTTGGGAATGAGTTCTATGACGTTGGGAGGGGCTTTAGGGATTTATTTGACAGTCTTAAAACTGGGGTTCGGTCAAATTATTGGCAATCGTCCTTTGCTGATTTTATCGGTAGTTTTGGTGTTGACTGGGGTACAGTTATTTTGTTTTGGTTTGTTAGCAGAAGTGATGATGCGGACTTATCATGAATCCCAGGGAAAACCAATTTATCGGGTACGCGAAGTGTTTGGTTCTAAGTAAGTCGAAGTCAAAGCATCAGGAGACGGCAGTGCCGTTTCCCTACAATTAATTGGGGTAGGGACACGGCACTGCCGTCTCCCTACAATTAATTGGGGTAGGGACACGGCACTGCCGTCTCCCTACAATTAATTGGGGTAGGGACACGGCACTGCCGTCTCCTCTTCACGAAGAGAACTGCTAACACCAGCAATCGAGAATGGATTTTCGATGTTAACAGTTAACAGTCAACAGTTTAACTCATGACTTTTTGAGCTTGTCGGAGAGATTGAATAGTTGCGATCGCGTGTTCGGACACTGCATCTATTTCTGCTACAGTATTGAAGCGCCCAATCCCAAACCGAATCGAAGCATAGGCTAATTTGTCCGATCGCCCGATCGCAGCCAAAACATGAGATGGTGATATCTTCGCCGAAGTACAAGCAGAACCCGAAGACACCGCCGCCGCTGACTGCAAACCCAACATCAATGCTTGACCATCAACCCCACCTACACTAACATTAAGATTCCCAGGCAATCTCTTAGTCGCGTGACCGTTCAGAACAACATCTCCTAACTCTACCAAATTCCCCCACAAACGCTCACGCAAACTCACAACTCGTGCAGTTTCCTCCTCCATTTCCGCAATCCCTAATTCCACTGCTTTAGCAAATCCTACTATTTGCGGTGCATACAGCGTACCCGATCGCATTCCCCGTTCATGGCCGCCTCCGTGCATTTGCGGTGCTAATTGAACTCTCGGTTTGTTGCGGCGCACATAAAGAGCACCAATGCCTTTTGGACCATAGATTTTGTGAGCTGTCAAAGACATTAAATCAATGTTCATATCCTGTACATCAATCGGGATTTTGCCGATCGCCTGCGCTGCATCTGTATGGAAAATAATATCATTTCCACGACATATTGCCGCAATTTCGGCGATCGGCTGAATAACTCCAATTTCATTATTTGCCATCATCACTGAAACTAAAATTGTCTCAGCCCGAATCGCTCTAATCAAATCCCCTATATCAATCAATCCATCACTTTTCACAGGTAAAACCGTAATCTCAAATCCCAATTTCTCCAAATATGTACAGGGGTCAAGAATCGCATTATGTTCAGTCTTAACTGTGATAATGTGCTTTCCTTTGCTGAAATAGGCTTCAGCGACGCCTTTAATCGCTAAATTATTCGCCTCCGTTGCACCGCTGGTAAAAACAATTTCTTCTGGGGAAGCGTTGATTGCTTCTGCCAAAATTTGTCGCGACTGTTTTACCGCTGCTTCTGCTTCCCAGCCGTAGACATGGCTGATGCTGGCTGGATTGCCGAATTGTTCGGTAAAATACGGCACCATCGCATCAAGTACCCGTTTGTCTACGGGGGTTGTGGAGTGGTTGTCGAGGTAGATAGGACGTGCGGACATAGTATAAATTTCGTAAAAAAAGGTGTTAGATTTATTGTAGACGAGCCTTTTGTCCTACACATAAACTTTATAATTAACAAATATTTGTGAAGATGTATGCGAACTGACATCCAGGGATTAGAAATTACTACTGGTGAACTCAAACGCCTTAGCGGGGCGACACCCGATCGCGTATATCGACCAGCAACAGCGACTAAATTTGCCCACGAAGGCTTGAAAACAGTCGGCTTAATTTTTTTAATTTTAATCAGTTGTTTGCTGCTGGCTATGATATTTCCCAGGGCTTATTTAGTTTGGTTCATCATCCACCTAACCGCAATCGCAGGTTTAGTCTTTGAGGATCTCTGGAAAATTAGGTGCAGCCACCAAAATAAACATTTAATTAATCTTTTTGATGATGTCGATCGCTACAATGGTATAATTAAAGCTATCCAAATTAATGACCAAATAGAAGAAGCTGGCAATTCGCAAGTCAAAATAGGCGATCGCACAAAACTCATTAAAGCATTACAGCTAATCAGAGATGACTTAGTCCGAGCCTTGAAAACCGAGAGAATTCTCAGGGAAAACAAAAAATTCGTGGCGACTAACTCAGAACTATTTTCCAATAACTTGACAGCTTTGACTGGGTTGCAAATTAACGATCGAGCCAGCAAACAAGGGCGATTGCTCAACGAAGCTTTGCAGGTAGCCCTGGGAGTTCAAGCAGAAATGAAAAAACTCCAAGAGCGAAATGTGGCAAAGTAAGGTAAAACTGAGATCTTGCACCTTTCTCAATTAGCTGTAGGGGCGGGTTCACTCCTCGGCCTTTCGGGTTGCAAACAGGTTAAATAAACCCGCCCTCCCCCACCAAAAATTCCCTTATTGACATTGCTGCAAGATCTCAGGTAAAACTGAGATCTTGCACCATTCTCAGCAACAGGCAAGATGCCTGTTCCACAAAGAATTGATTTTCTTGTGGAACAGGCATCTTGCCTGTTCATAAAAGGCTTAATGAGAATGGCGCAAGATCTCAGGTAAAATACATTTTAAAACGATTATGGACGCAATTATAAATTTTTTCCTGTGACGTAGCTAGGTCAGGATATCTTGGAAAGGTAACGTTAACAACCAGGTCAGTATGTCTGCTAAACCTAAGATTATAGTTCTTGATGACGACCCTACCGGTTCTCAAACCGTCCATAGTTGCTTGCTGCTGACACGTTGGGACGAAGAAACCTTGCGTTTGGGACTACGAGACAAGTCGCCGATTTTCTTTATACTCACAAATACTCGATCGCTAACTCCCGAAAAAGCAGCCTCCGTTACCCGCGAAGTATGTCAAAATCTCAAAAGTGCGATCGCAGCTGAAGAAATCCAAGACTTCCTAATAGTTAGCCGTTCCGATTCTACCCTGCGCGGCCACTATCCCATCGAAACCGACGCGATCGCCGAAGAACTAGGCCCCTTCGACGCCCATTTTCTAATTCCCGCCTTTTTTGAAGGAGGCAGAATCACCCGCCACAGCGTGCATTACCTGATGGTAAACAGCATCGCAACGCCAGTTCACCAAACCGAATTTGCCAAAGATTCAGTCTTCGGATACAGTCACAGTTACCTCCCAGACTATGTAGAAGAAAAAACCAAAGGTCGCATCCATGCTGATACAGTCGATCGCATTTTACTGGCAGATATTCGCTACGGAAGTTTAGACCGACTAATGGAAATGACAGACAACCAATGTGCAGTCGTTGACGGCGAAAGTCAAGCCGATTTAGACATCTTTGCCAAACACATTCTCGACGCAGCTAGTCAAGGCAAAAAGTTTTTATTCCGCAGTGCAGCAAGTATCTTAACATCCTTAGCTGACCTCGGCCCTCAGCCAATCGCAGCCGACGAAATGGCAACATACGTCAGAGATGGCAAACCAGGTGCAGTAATAGTTGGTTCCCACGTCAAAAAAACTACAGAACAATTAGAACGCTTGTTAAAAGAACCCAATACAGTTAGCATTGAAATAGATGTATCTCACTTGCTAGAAGACTCTCCAGAATATCGTGCAGATATCTTGAATGAAACTCTAGAAAAAGTCCGCACTGCTCACGCCGATGGCAAAACCCCTGTAATTTATACCAGTCGCCAAGAACTGCAATTTAAAAATACTGAAATCCGGTTAAAATTTGGAGAAGCAGTTTCTGCTTTATTGATGGATATCGTGCGCGGACTGCCTGCGGATATCGGGTTTTTAATTAGCAAAGGCGGCATTACTTCCAATGACGTTTTGAGTACAGGTTTATCCCTCAAAAGTGTCAGACAGCTTGGTCAAATTATCGCAGGTTGTTCTGTGGTAAAAACCGAGGCTAATCATCCTCTATTTCCCAATTTACCCGTCGTTCTGTTTCCTGGAAATGTGGGAGATAGTCATGCTTTAGCTACAGTTTACAAGCGACTGAGCAAGTAACCAGCAGACTGAGTTCAAAAAACACAACACTTAGATCCCCGACTTCTTAGAGAAGTCGAGGATCTAACATCTTGAAATTTTCATCCCAGAGCGTGTCTTGACAATCCCCTCAAATAAGCCCAATGCTGCAACTCCTGTAAAACTCGCTCTT
The DNA here is from genome assembly GCA_043718495.1 of Oscillatoriales bacterium. GTDB lineage: Bacteria > Cyanobacteriota > Cyanobacteriia > Cyanobacteriales > Microcoleaceae > Microcoleus. The sequence continues at coordinate 27,417 of JAYSVM010000168.1, forward strand.
CAAATTACGAATAAAACGGCAGCCTCGTTGCGCTTCCAATAGTTAAATACAACGTTACAGATTCTAGGGCAAGATGGTAAAAAACTGCGGTAAATTGTATCGATCGCTACTTTTTGCACTAAGCATTCGGGAGAGCCGTTCTACTGCTGGTAGTAGGGAAAATAAGTCTAAAAAAGTTCAGTATTTTTACGGTTAAAATATTAATGGATTTGTCCTAATATATATAGTCAAATAGTAATGAGTCACTTTAAAAAAAGCAGAGCTAATTCATGTGATGAAGAACTGTTACCTATTTTTATTGGTTTTAATTCTTTCTGGCTTAGTGGCATTGAGTCATGTGCCTAGAGAAGTTATGGCGATCGAAGAGGTGGAAAGTGAGAGGGTATATAACTTGACATCTGTAGAAGCGACTAACAAGAATGCAGTTGAAAGAAATGGTATTCGGTTGGAAATTTTAGCACCGGAGCGGGTGTGGCGCATACCTGAAAATCAGCCAAATGCTACTACTCCTGTTCGGATCGGTTTTCAAATGACAAACAACACACCTGACCCGATTCGCTTTCCTCCACTCGATCCCCTTTTTATATTCTCACTAGAAATAGTGGATGCCGATGGCAACTTATTACGGCGCTCTGGGGGTAGAGGTATGCTTCGCAAATCTCCGCAACTGGCTTGTCCCTTAGTTCAACCACGAGAAAGTCTAACCTTTTTCTTGAAAGCCGAACTTTTCTGGCAGAACAATCAGCTTCTCTTCGGAGGCAATGATGGATTGGGTGGCGGATGGACTTTCGATATTGGGCCTGGTAACTATCAAATTAGGTTGACATACGTCAATTTTAGACCAGTATTATTCTGTGATGAACCCCAGATATATGAACACAAATTAACACAAGGGATTTGGACGGGTCAGATAGTAACACCCTTTGTGAAGTTCCGCGTCGTCCAGTCTGAATCTAAATAGAACTTAAGAGCCAATTTTTACTCGATTTCAAGCCGAGACAGATATTTCCTACCCCATACAAAGGAGTTGTCAACAATGAGACTATCGCAACACTTGATGATTTTCTTGAGCTCGCCCTTACTGATTTTGCTAACAAGTAGAGCCAGTTTCGCGTTTTCTTTCACATTGCCATCCCAACAACCAAACCCGATATGCACTCCTACCTCGCCTTACTGTTCCTCAATATCCCATACGAAGCCCGGTGTTGGTACTGTGACTGTCTCTACTACCTCAGTCTCAGCACTCCCACTAGGCGGCACAAATGATTTTTTTAACCTGCTAACGTCATCTGTTTGGGCACAAAATGGTTGGACTTTTAACAAGGCGCAACCTGTAGAGTCTTTAACAGGTAGGTTTGATATTGGGGTTTATGCTCCCTTTATTTTTCTTACTCCGATAGAAACTGTTGGGGCTGAAATACAAGTTCTTTATAACCCTAGTGCTGGTTTCGATCCAGTAGGAAGTAACGTTCATTTTATTCAACGGGTAGTTAACAATCATGCTTACACTGTTACCCTACAGGGAGTCATTAAGCAGCCACCAGGAACTCCTGATGATAAAATTGATACGTTCCTAGAGCAAACTCAACCAGGTCTTATCAACCCTCAAAATCCCCAACAACCAACATTTAACCCTTTTTACGACACCTATGGTCAGGTAATAAGGCCTCCCGCCGATCAAAGAATTCTTTTTGTGGATACTCCATCCCGAGATGATATCTATTATAACAACAAAAACTGGAGTGCAGAACTGTATCTTGCTGAGGTCAAAGATCCCATTAATAACCCTACTCAAGTGACAATATATAATGGGATATCATGGGGTTGGAAAAGCATATTTACTCCCCCTAAAACCACTAAAAAGTTTTCCGACAGCCTCGCCTCCGGTTTTGAAGTAGACCGGTTTAAGCTCTCTGAACTCACCCCAGGTTCAAAATATATAGCCTGGACAAACAACGACCTCCCTTCCAATCGCTGCAACCCCAACACATTGTTAAGCACTCACAATGACTCAGGTTTTCGATTAGGATTTGACGACAATAGCAGCCGTGTAGGAAATGGCTTTGCCTCCGCACTAACCGGCACTGTAGGCAGTAGTGGCAATATCAACCTCAATCTCCGTGCTGCTGGTGGAGGTGCTCGCGGACAAGACAGAGGCAATTACGAGCTTTTTGTTGATGTTTACGACCCACAAGAATCGCCAGATTTTAGCGTAGCAACTAGCGGCGGTGGCGGATTCGGAAAAGAAATGCGCGGCCTGACGCAACAAAACCCCATCCTTCCCAATTCTATCCAAAATGGCTGGCAAGTCTTCAACAAAGTTCCCGGCTGTCGCTGGTTTGACCCTCCAACTACTTACGGCTTTGAATTCCAATCTCTGGAAGACACTTTATTTACTGAAATTCTCGATTTCCCTGTGGGTGATGACCAACAATTTACAGTTGCAGTAGGAGATTCGATCCTCGGTAATTTCAGTCCTGGAGATAAATTAGACTTTATTTCTTTGTTGGGTTATCCAGTAGATAATTTTAGAATCACTGGGATTGATTCATTATTTGGTGAGACAGCAGAAACAGCATTTCCAATTCAATTAGCTTTCAAGGAAAGAGAAGGAAGTTTTAAGATGCGGCAAATTCCCAGGCCAATTGATGCGGAAGCTGTACCGGAACCGGGGAGTATTTTGGCTGCTTCGGGAATGCTGTTGTGGTTCGCTGGGATGCGGCATATTTTGCGGAAAAAGCGACAGGCTGGTTAAACAGTTGACAGTTGACAGTTGACAGTTGACAGTTGACAGGAGGTTTTTAAACAGTGACATAACTATCTTTCCGATCGAAATAATGAAACATAGATTCTGCGATCGCGAGACACAACCAATAATGACACAAACCTCGCAATGACACAAATGAAAAATCTTTACACTTTGCTATATGCTCTCAGCCTCATTCTCATCAACCCTTGGGGAGGCAGCCGCGGCGAAATTGGGACGCAGCCTAAAGTTTTTGTTGTCCTACTGATTGTGCTTTCAAATTTATCATTTTTATGGGAAGAAAGGAAACTTTTAACTTTTTCCCGGCAGTGGAAAATCTGCCTGATTTTGTGGGGAGTTTTTTTGACGGTGGGAGCGATTTCTACCCTCAACAGTCCTTTCCCGGAACGTTCTTTTTGGGGACAAGACCAAATGGGAGATGGCTGGCTGTACTGGCTGTTAATTTCTATTTTTAGCCTCACCAATAGGCTGCTGTTAAAACTGCATCCAGAATTGTTTCGCTGTCAAATGCGGGGTTTGCTGATAGGAGGTGTGGTTGTAGCTGTTAGCGTTTTTCCACAAGTTATTAACTGGCAAATTGATTATACTGCTACTTCCGGTCAGTCGATCGCACATGATGTTTTGGCTAGCACGATTTTTCGCGGACAGCAGCCGATAGCACTTTTCTCGCACCGCGGCCACGCAGCTATAGTATTGGCTCTGACAGCCGTGATTTGTGCGGTAGCTTGGAAGCGGAAATTAATTAGCGATCGCACTTCCACTCTGATTTTATTCATAATTCTCTCCGCTTTGCTATTTACCAATACTCGCACAGCAGTTTTATCTTTAATTATATCAATATTTTACTTATTGGGACGGCAATATTACAAACAATTAATTCCAGCTATTGCGATCGGCTTTGTGGCAATTAGTGCAATGACCTTTACTAGACCTCTGGACTGGAATCGGGTACCTGTTGCACAAGTAATGTCCAGCCGATCGCCCCTGTGGGAACTTGCTGTGCGCGGCATTCAAAAACGACCTCTCTTTGGCTGGGGTTTTAACGGATTTGGTATCGCCTATCCTTTTATCGCCAATCCCAATAACATTCCTCAAATCGTAAGTCTCGGTCAGTTTTCTTACGATTACCTGGATATAAACGGACAGATTCGCACTGAAAAAATACCGAGTTATAAAGCTCACAATTGGATTTTGGATACTGCTATTTCTACAGGCATTCTGGGTGCGATCGCACTTTTTGCTTTGTGGGGATATTGCTTGCACTGTGCGATCGCGCCCCCAAATACCGACATATCAGCAGTGGCGATCGGCTATTTAACTTTCATTCTGCCTTGGTTTGAGTGCGCTCAATACGCCCAGGTGCTTTGGTTCGCGCTAGATGGCTCTGAATCGAGTTAAGAGATTCCAAAACTCTCAATCCTGCAACATATAGTTGGCTTTTCTCTTGCACCCATCGCTAACGAATGATATTATTATAAGTCTGCCTAAAATTAAAACCTCAGCCAACAATTAAAAATCCTACCCTTAACAAAAACGCTTAAAAAAATTAGATTGCCAAAAAAGTAATGCTTGATACTCCACATCTGGCGCAGACCCCCCAAGTCCCACTCCTATCGGTAGCGTTTTTATCCTTGTATCTTTGTGAGTCGGAAAACTCAGTACAAATTTTGCCTCGCAATTTTTAGCTCAAAACGCTAGCATATAAAGGTGACAGAACATTATCATCCGCTAAACTCATTAAAAGGTGGCCATTGGTTCAAGCTGATCTGTGGAGCCAGCTTTCAACACCTGCCCGCAGTGCGAAACCTAACCTTGGCATACACCTTGGCAGGCGCTGACTGTATCGATGTCGCGGCAGATCCGGCCGCGATCGCAGCAGCACAAGAAGCCCTACAGGTTGCCAGCAAAATACAGGCTCAAACCTCGAACCCTAAATTTAGTGCCAAAGGTTTGCCCTGGCTGATGGTCAGTTTAAATGACGGGGAAGACCCGCATTTTCGTAAAGCCGAATTCAACCCAGCCGAGTGTCCGGCGGACTGCTGGCGGCCATGCGAAAAAATTTGTCCAGCCGAAGCAATCATTTTTCAGGGTGCTGGTGAGGGTGTTTCCGGGGTGATAGACCAGCGCTGCTATGGTTGCGGTCGCTGTCTACCGGTTTGTCCCAGCCAACTAATCTACACTCGTTCTTACGTTTCTGCTCCCGCCGCGATCGCACCTTTAATCCTGCAATCCGGTGTGGATGCCATAGAAATCCACACGCAAGTAGGCAGAGAGCCAGATTTTGCGCGACTTTGGTCAAGCATCACTCCCTGGGTTACTCAACTCAAACTAATTGCCATTAGTTGCCCCGATGGAGACGGATTGATTGATTATTTGCGGACACTCTATCAAATAATTTCTCCCCTTCCTTGTCCCTTAATTTGGCAAACCGACGGTAGGCCAATGAGTGGAGATATTGGAACCGGAGCTACCAGAGCCGCAATCAAACTCGGTCAAAAAGTCTTGGGAGCCCGTTTACCCGGATATGTACAACTCGCAGGCGGCACTAATGCTCATACTGTTAGCAAACTCAGAGCCTCTGGACTAATGAAAGAGCATCGGAAAAATTTGTCAATTCCTGATGCCCCCCACATTGCAGGTATAGCTTATGGCAGCTATGCTCGCGTTCTCCTGTCCCCAATTTTAGAGCGATTAGAAACAATGCAAATCGATCGAGCTTTGGCCATTCCTGCTACCATCCCACCACCACCAGCCTCCGCTCAAATACCAGGACTGACTCAACTCGAAGCCTTCCCAGAACTTCTCTGGCAAGCCGTGAGTTTAGCTCATTCTCTAGTTTCCCAAATCAAAGAATATTAGTCATTAAGCATTGAGCATTGGGCATTGAGCATTGGGAATTGGGAATTGGGAATTGGGAATTGGGAATTGGGAATTGGGAATTGGGAATTGGGCTAAGTAATAACTAATAACTAATAACTAATAACCAATAACCAATAACCAATGACCAATAACCAATAACCAATAACCAATGACTAATGACTAAAAGGTTGAAAACGTCACTGAACAGATGGACGGCGAATGCAGATTAAAGACGACCTCAATAAATTACTCGACATCGTGCCAGATCACATCCGGCAACCCCTAGAACAGCACCCGCAACGCAACAATCTGATCGAGATTGTCATGGACTTGGGTCGCCTCCCAGAAGCCCGTTTTCCATCAAACGCCGAACACCTTTCCCAAACCCCGATTTCCAAAACCGACCTCAAATACTGTATTGAGCGAGTCGGCGATTTCGGTGGCGACAACCGAGCCGGCATCGAGCAAACCCTACACCGGATCAGCGCCCTTCGCAACCGCAGTGGCGAGATTATCGGCCTAACCTTGAGAGTTGGCCGCGCTGTGTTTGGGACAATCAAAATCATCCGCGATTTGGTGGAAACCGGTCAATCCATTCTGATGCTCGGCCGCCCCGGAGTCGGCAAAACTACCGCACTGCGGGAAATTGCCCGCGTGCTCGCCGATGACTTGGAAAAACGAGTGGTGATCATCGACACCTCCAACGAAATTGCCGGAGATGGAGATATTCCCCACCCCGCGATCGGCAGAGCTCGCAGAATGCAAGTTTCCCGTCCCGAACTTCAGCACCAAGTCATGATCGAAGCAGTGGAAAACCATATGCCAGAAGTCATCGTGATTGACGAAATCGGTACAGAATTAGAAGCTTTGGCGGCTCGAACCATCGCCGAAAGAGGTGTCCAGTTGGTCGGTACTGCTCACGGGAACCGGATCGAAAACTTGATGAAAAACCCCACTCTGGCCGATTTAATCGGGGGCATCCAAGCCGTGACATTGGGAGATGACGAAGCCCGACGCCGCGGTTCTCAAAAGACAGTTTTGGAGCGCAAATCACCGCCAACCTTTGCAATTGCCATCGAAATGCTCGAACGCCAGAAGTGGGTGGTACACGAAGAAGTTGCAGATGCGATCGACAGCCTACTACGCGGACGACAACCCAACCAGCAAATCAGAAGCATCAGCGACACAGGAGAAGTGATTATCGCCCACGAGTCGGGCAATCCCCCAGCCCGTTTTTCAGGGAACTCAGGTGCTGCGCCGGCTGGGGTATCAGCAATCCGGCCAGTAACACCACTATCCGGATGGCGCAGTGCCGGCAAAATGGTACCCATGCCCCCTCCCGCCGAGAAATTGTCTGCTAACGGTGCCCCTGTTTCTGAGACCAGATATTTTGAGCAACTGCTCGAAGAATCCCTAGCCGTGGAACCCGTGGCATTGCCAGGACGCTTTTCTCAGAATGTCGGCCCTAACGGCGAAGATTTGCCACTCCACGTTTATCCTTATGGCATAGCTCGCCACCAGCTAGAACAGGTAATTTCGACCCTGAATCTGCCGATCGTGCTGACTAAGGATATTGACACTGCTGACGTGGTTTTAGCATTGCGCTCTAACGTTCGGAACCAGTCAAAATTGCGGCACCTGGCTAAAACTCGCCAAGTTCCCCTACACACAATTAAAGCTAGTACACTTCCCCACGTAGCCAGAGCTTTGCGACGCTTGTTGGACATGGACGACCCCGGTACCCCGGAAATCGCCGACCTCAGCTTATTTGCCCACAGCCCTTCTTCTGACGAGCTCGAAGCTCTCGAAGAAACCCGCTTGGCGGTTGAGCAAATTGTAATTCCGAAGGGACAGCCAGTGGAACTTCTGCCCCGTTCTTCCAACGTCCGCAAAATGCAGCATGAACTTGTGGAACACTATCACCTGAAATCCGACAGTTTTGGTGAAGAACCAAATCGCCGTCTGCGGATATATCCAGCTTAAAGTTGAGATTAAGGCTTTTGAAGGTAGAAGGTAGAAAACAGAAACTTTTTCTTGCTTCTGTTTTCTACTTTAATTATCCAATCTAAAATCTAAAATCCTATGGATGATGCACTAATTCAACTATTTATTCAATTAATTACAACTCATACTGGTTTGCAAATTCGCCCGCAAGATCGATCGGGTTTATCTCAAAAACTTTTGACTCGGATGAAATCCGTAAAAATAGCCGATCCAGAAAAATATTATCACTTTTTAACGACAATAAGTTTTGAAAATCAAAACGAATGGCGCGAATTAGTGGTACTGCTAACAACAGTTGAAAGTTATTTTATGCGAGACAAAGGACAGCTTTCTATATTAAAAAAAGTTATTTTTCCTAAATTGATAGAGCAAAAAAGAACCTTGTATAAAACATTGGGAACTAAACCTACACTGCGAATCTGGAGTGCGGGCTGCTCCACTGGTGAAGAACCTTATTCTTTAGCCATTATTTTAAAACAATTGATTGCCGATTGGAAGCAATGGACAATATTAATTTTAGGTACAGACATCAATCAAAAAGTAATCGACAAAGCGCAACAGGGAGTTTACAGCCCTTGGTCGTTTCGCTTGGTCGATTCCCAGGTACAAAAGCAGTATTTTAGTCCGCGACAAATTGAATGGGAAATAAATCGAGAATTGCGCGAAAGTGTAGATTTTAGCTGTCTAAACTTAATCACAGATGCTTTTCCTAATTTTTACAGAAATATTTATAACATAGACTTAATCTTGTGTAGAAATGTTTTTGTTTATTTTGAACCTGAGTATATTTCACTGGTACTGAAAAAATTTTCCAAGACCCTAAGACCGGGAGGATATTTAATCACGGGTCACGCTGAAGTTTATGGTCAACCTATGAATGAATTTCAACCAGAGATTTTCCCGGAGTCGATTGTTTATCAGCGTCGGGAGGCATTACCAGAGGAACGGTATCCAATAGATTATTCGAGGTCAAATGAACCCAGTTCATCCCTTGAAAAACCAGAAAATTCTGGGCTGATTGATGATAGTTATTGGCGATTAGGAGGAACGATGCCAGCTAGTTTTGCTCAGGGTCATTTTTCAGAGACGGCTACTCTATTAACAGAATCTAGTTCCCTAGGCAAAAGGCTCCTAACTCCCTATATATCCGCAGATAGTGAATCTCTAAATAGCTTATGTTTATCTCCTATAATATTAAAAGAAATACCAAAAAAAAACTATTTAATGCTAATTAAAGAAGCAAAAAAAAGCTTAAAAAAAAAGCCTATAGCGAGGCTATTGACAAAGCAAAACAATCGATATATGTTCACCCTTGTAATTTTGAGGCAAATTATTTATTAGCTCAAATATATGCAAATTTAGGTAGGTATTCTCAAGCGATCGAATACTGCAAACGAGCTAGCAAAGTAGATTCAATGTCAATTTTGCCAGATTACTTGCAAGCTCAAATTGCCACGGAACAGGGAGAGTTGGAAACAGCCAAGATTTTGTTGAACAGAATAATTTGTATTTGTCCGTCTTTTGTTTCAGCTTATCTAGAACTCGGAAATATATACAATAAAGAAGGCAAGCTCAAAAGAGCTATCAAAATGTATAATTCGTCTTGTGAAATCCTCATCAGATTACCGCCTAATACTCCAATCGAACAGCATGGTAAAATGACAGCAAGTCAAGTCTTGTTAGATATCAAAAAACAATTGTTAATATTAGAGACTAAATAAGCTTAGCTAAATATGGAAACTACATCGTATCTTATCTTTGAACAGAACAGTTTTCTTTACGCTGTAGAGGTCTGTAGTGTTCGGGAAATTTTCTTTTTGCCAGAGTTGACGGCAATTGCAGAAGCGCCTCAAGATATTGTTGGGGCGATCGACCTTCGGGGCGAAATTCTGCCTGTAATGGATCTGAATCTCCGTTTTGGATACGTTTGGCAGGAGTATACTGTGACAGATAGTGCGATCGTCATCGAGTGGGAACAATGGAAAGTCGGTATCATTGTCAACAAAGTTCGCGAAGTTAAGGATATCTCACAAGACTCCATCACTCCGCAGCTATCTTATGGGCGAGATGATGCGATCGCCTCCAATCATTTTGTAGCTGGATTTGCCCGCTGCGAAGCCGATATTGTCATGCTGCTGAATCTCGATCGCCTAATTCGATATTCTCCCAAAAAATCAGAGGAAAGCTTGCCTGTTTCTACCAGCGATAGAGGTATGGAAGAAACAGGGGCTGAGGCAGACATAGAAAAATTGCAACAGCAAATAAATGCAAAAATGTTCGGCGAAAATGCTAAACTTTTGAGTAAGCATCACGTTTTTCACTCGCAAGCCACTCCGGAAGAAAAGGCAATTTTTAAATCGCGGGCTGATAATTTGAGGCTGCAAGGCGAGGAGGAAAATTCTGCTGCTAATATATCCCTAGCGGTGCTTACTTTAAATAGCGAATACTTTGGTATTAATCTAGATGCAGTGCGCGAGTTTACTGAAATTCGCCAAGTTACTCCGATTCCTTGCACTCCCGATCACATAATTGGAAATATGAATTTACGGGGAGAAATTGTGACCCTACTTGATATTCGCCATGCTTTAAATATGTCGGCGGCTACAAATTGTCTATCTAAGGCGATCGTTGTTGAAGTTGCAGATTTAGTTACTGGTCTAGTTGTTGACCAAATATTAGATATTATATATTTAAGCAAGTCGGACATTATGGCTGTTCCGGCAGCACTGCATTCTGCCAACCGCGAATATCTATGGGGGACAGCTCTTTATGGGGAAAAAATGATAGCTATTCTGAATTTGCCAAAACTGCTAACCAAAGGAGGAGTTGTTGTAGATGAGGAGGTTTGAATCAAAAAAATATACCAAATCCGGTTGTACTTCTTATACCGAGGACACGGCAATGCCGTGTCCCTACAATATTACCCGAAATCAGGACACGGCATTGCCGTGTCCCT
>JAYSVM010000169.1:0-37328 GCA_043718495.1 Oscillatoriales bacterium
CCAAATGCCTTCAGCGATGGGATAGAGAGCTGCGTAGTTCAGCCGAGGCGGGTTAATCCGCTCAAAGTAAAAGTGAAGGGGGAGGGACTTGAAGCCTCCTATGTCTATAAATGACTATACTTTTGCCAGCTATGGGAACTTATCACGATCGCGCTGCGTCAAAAATTATGGAATGTTCTACGAGCCAATTCCAAGTATGAACGAATTTATTTCCTTGTCCTGGTCTGCGGTTGTGGCGACCGTTTCTCAAGTGCAATTGCCAGCGGAAAAACTCTCTAACTATGACTTGGTGTTGCGGTGTCAGGAAGGAAATCGACCTGAAAGCGCTGCTTTTTCAGAACTGTTGAAGCGTTATCAGTCCCATGTCGATCGCGTTCTCTATCACTTGGCACCTGACTGGCAAGACAGGGCTGATTTGGCTCAGGAAGTCTGGATTCGAGTTTATCGCAATGTGAATCGCTTGCAAGAGCCTGTTAAATTTAGAGGCTGGCTGAGCCGTATTGCCACAAATTTGTTTTACGATGAGTTACGGAAACGCAAGCGGGTGCGAACTCCATTGTCGCTGGATGTACCCCGTGCTCTGGAAGATGGGGAGGTGGATTGGGAAATTGCGGCAGACAGTCCGGGGCCTGATGAAGATTTGACGACTAGAGAATTTTACGACCAGTTGCGGGTGGCGATCGCAGATTTGCCAGAAGTATTCCGCACGACCATTGTTTTGAGAGAGATACAAGGTTTAGCCTATGAGGAAATAGCGGAAATGACCGGAGTTTCTCTGGGAACAGTCAAGTCGAGAATTGCCAGAGCTCGCCAAAGATTGCAGTTGCAATTGCAAAAATACTTGGACGGTCATTAGTCTAGTTATTTCCAAGGTCGGGAAAGAAGATTTGGTCAAGTTTGCCATAACATCAAAACTTCTATTTGTCAATATAAATAAGCAGTAAATAATGCTGAGGGCGAAGGCATACTTTCGCCAATTAGAGGAACTGGTATAAATTATGAAATCTAAGTTTGAATCGGAACAAAATCAGAATCACCAAGGTAGCGGGGATGCACTCGCTGGCAATCAAGCTCACAATAATTATGCCCAGGGCAATGTAACTACTATGATGTGCGATCGCTTTGAAATGCTCAGCGCCTATCTCGATGGCGAAGTGACTGCGGCTGAACGCCGACAAGTTGAAGAGTGGCTGGTAAATGACCCCGCAACTAAGGCTTTATACTCGCGACTGCTAGGTATGCAGCAGAGTTTTCAGGCAATGCCAGTGCCAGCTTCGCAACAATCGGCACAGGAGTTGGCGGCGAAGGTGTTGCAGCGGGTGGAACGCAAGCCGAAACGAATGATAGTTTGGGGTGGATGCGCGATCGCAGCTTTATTTGTTGCTGTGGTGTCTGGTGTCGGTGGCGGCCGTCAATTTGCTCCCCAGTTTGCTCAATCGCCTGGAAATCTTGAGTCTGAAGGTTTGGTTGTGGCTTTGAATGAGCCTGTGGTTGAGATTATTAATCCCAATGATTTGATCCTTGGGGTGGATGCACCAGTGGTGGAGATTCCCAAGTCTGGTGTAGCAATCCCTCAAAAGTCATATCAAGTCCGGTAGCATCAGAATTATTATTAGCCAAAATGAGGAGATGGCACGTGTCGTCTCCTCTATTCTGACGGTGCAACCAGAATTGATATTATTCGCTGTAACTCCTCCATAGCCTGGGAATGCCAAATTAGATCAAAAATCTATTTACCCACCTCCCATCGCGAATGAAGATGCCACCCAGAGAATGGACGCGATCGGGTAACATGAAGTAAGCCCAAGCCGTTCCTAAAGATTTGAAGTTGAGGTCGAATATTTCGATCGACTGTCGCTGATATTCGTTTTGTGCCCGATCGCCCCCAGGATGATAATCTTCAAGTTCGTCTAAATCTGCCAAAATAGCCGAATCAGCGAAACAGAGGACAAAACCGTAAACTCTTCCTTCCCCAAAAATCATCGCAGGATAGCCTGCGGGCAAGGCAAAAAGCTGACCACGGGCAATCGCAGGGCAAGTATCCACAACCTTTCCTCCGCAATAGTGCCAGTAGTTGCACTCCCCAGGTTTGAGAGTACCGTAGACAAAGACTTTCATCACGTAGTCCTTAACGGCTAGTTTTTGCTAACATATATGGCTAGTCTAATAGTTTAAGTCTCGATCGCGACTACGATTGCAATCTACATAAATTTAGTTCTTTACCCTTTCTTATAATTCATGGCCCTAGAAGTTAGTGTTAATACTTTTGCACTTCACCCTTTGCACCTGAGTTCTTTCTTGCCCGGAGTGCCACTGGACAGCCTATTTTCGACTCAAGGGATTATGGTGATGCTACTAGCCGCCTATGCAGGGGCAATGTGGATGTTTCTCACCAGTGCTCCCAAGGTACACACCGTGATGGTATCGGATCTGGGACAAGCTCGGCAATTCTATGAAGGTATGTTAAACCTGTCGGTAGCAGAAGTGCCACTGCACTACTACTACAACTACGAGCAAACCTTGGGCACAACTGGCATTGATCCGCTATATTTGTCGCCGAATGTCGGGAGGGCGACTAGCACTCAAACGATGGGCACTTCGGAGGGTTTGTGGTATCAGTTAATGAAAAATACCCAACTACACGTGATTAGCGGGGCAAGTGCGGGGGAAAAAAATCGCCAGCGTCACGTTTGTTTTGACCGCGATTGTTTGGATCAGCTATTGATCAGAGTACAAACTTGCGGCATTAAATATAAGATTCGCCGGGAAAAACCACTGAATTTTTTGGTTAAGGATTATGATGGTCACGTCATAGAAATGGCTGAAGTAAGTAATTAGTCATATCAATTCCGGTAACACTCCTTATGATAGAAACGGAGGACACGGCAGTCCGTCTCCCTACAATTAATGGGGTAGGGACACGGCACTGCCGTCTCCTAATTTCTTCTAAAATTAATCGGGGTAGGGACACGGCACTGCCGTCTCCTAATTTCTACAATTAATCGGGGTAGGGACACGGCACTGCCGTCTCCTAATTTCTGGTTATATTAATTCCCATGCAATCATAATTGACATCAATTAATCTTTGCGCCAACACTAGATTTTTCCGGTGTCATCTCTGCTTTAATCCGTGAAATTGCCTTGCGACTAAAAATTTGGAAATAAAGAGAAACAAAGAATTCTTTGACAGGAAAAAGGATAAATGTCAAAGGATTAATTGTCACGATAATATTTCGGGCATCCGCTTTAGCTTGTTTGACAACTTGCTGGGCCACCCAATCTGGTGACATAATGCCGATCGGGTTTAAATTACTTTTAAACGGCCCTAAAATTAGTTTCCGAACAATGCAAGGTGCATCCAGTCGCCGTAGAGTTACCAGGTCTCCCAATGCCCGCTTGCTGAGTTCATAGAGGGGACTAACCGCAGGAATTACTTCGGCTTCCGAGGTATTGACCCAAACTTCTTTGTTAGCTATATTTTCATTAGTACGGACTGTTAACAAAAAGAGTTCCATCAGTCGCCATGCCGAAAAAGTGTTAATCTCGTAAGATTTTGCGATCGCCTCTCCGGTTCTTTGTCCCTGCATATTAATCCCGTGATTAATCACCAGAATATCTACTTTTTCTAACAATTCCGCTAAATCTGCCTCTTGACCTATTTGCCAATTTATAGTTCTCATAGGCAAATTTTCGCCGTCAATATTCAAAGTAATTGTTTTATTTCCAGACGTGAGAGCGATCACTTTTGCACCCGCTTTGTGGAGATGTTTTAGCAGCAAATGTCCTAAAGTTCCCGATGCACCGGTGACGGCTACAGTTTTGCCTTTGAGAGAAAGTGCAGTGCCCATAAGTTTGTCTATTAAGGTGAAAGTACCGCAATAGTAAGCATTTTGATTATCGAAATGATGCTTCCAGTGGTAAGGTTTATTCACAAACCAATTAGCGGGTGGAGTTAGGAAATTTCCCGGTTGATGAGTGATGTCGGTTAATTCGTCTGCACCCTTGATTCCGCAACCACGGGCGATCGCACTCAACAAAAAGCCTAAAGTATAAACACAACCGGCTGCTGCGCCCCAGTGATATTCCGGCATCCCAAAATAGGCTACAACCCACAGCAACAAGCCTAAAACCATCATAGACGCAGCTTCCGGCACATCGTGACGCCAGTGTGCTTGCTTATAGATTGTCTCGCTGACGGGTGTCAAATTCGGGCGGAAAACACGGTGATGCCAAGCGTGTAGCTTGTACAGTGGCGGCCAATAATGAGAGGCGACGTGATAAAAATCTCGTATTATTTCTGCCCAGCAGACAGAAGCTATTGCCAAAGCGCCGACTATCCAGTAATTTACCATGCTCGCACCAATTTGAAATTAGAGATATTAGATATTGTCTGTTTTGAAAGATAACTCAAAATGGTTTTTTTAGCTAGTCTGGAACTTGACTCAGGTGTTTCAAAATCTGCAAAACGCTATATAATTCATTCTCGCGTTTGCGAAGTCCAAATTAATCGGACAAAGTGTAGTATGGTGTTTTCCCTCTAAATAAGATGAGCCAAAGGTAAAAACAGCATAAAAACTAAGCGGTGGAGCATTTAAACCACTAACGAGGCCTGTAGGGTGCGTCAGCTAGAATACTGACTATACATGGGAAATGCCTTAAAACTGACGCACCCTGCAATCGTCTTTTAAATGCCGAACAGCTTAGACACTAGCCAAGCAAATAAGAGCTGGTTTTCTGACATCACCAAGGGAGTATTATTCACCCAAATTTATGTGGTAAATCCCCAAAAATAAGTTTCAGTTCTGGTTCATCAACTCGCTTAATTGCTTTAGGAATACTTACCCACTGCCGCTTTCTCTTATAAGCTTCTGGCCAATTTTCCACAACAGTTTCTACTTGCAGTAAAAATACATCTACTTGCCAAATACACCCACACTTATAATATTCATAAGTTCCCATTAAATCGGGAAACACTCGACCTAGCAAACCGGCTTCTTCCCAAGCTTCCTTCGCCGCAGAATCTTCGGGAGTCATGTCAGGTTCAATCAAACCTTTGGGAATTACCCAGCGCTTGCCTGCCGATGAAGTGATTAGCATTACTTCAATTTTTCCATCTAGAATCTGGTAGGGAATCACCCCCGATTGCTTGACTAACACCGTGCTTCTCGTATTCATGATCTGTAAAATATATTTTGGTGCAAAGGCTGATTCAACTTCATTGACAGTTGAATTAAGGCTGAAAAACAAAAAATTGATGCACCCATATTTAAGATACTTCTGCATTTGAAATACGACCGGGAAAAACAGAAACTTATATTACCAGGGAGTCGAACCATCAGGATACGGCAGTGCCGTATCCCTACCCTGATTAACTGTAGGGAGACGGCACTGCCGTATCCTCCGTTTTGATCATTCGGGCGTAACTGGAATTGATATAAAACGTAAAACGAGACTTAATCTTTCTTCGACTTAGCCTCCAAACTTTCCAAACGACTCTTCAAATCTTGATTATCCTTTTTCACCTGGTCTAATTCTTCCCGCAACTGCTTCACTGCTGCATCAGAACCAGCATTTTTCTGCACTCTTTGCACAGCTTCATCAGCCATACGACGGACGCGCCCGTCAGGAGTTTGGTCAGCCAAAGAACGCAAAATCCGAATCGCTTTGCGAGTTTCCATTTGTCCTAATGCTACAACTACAGATACTTGAGTTAAGAAAAATGTCTCTCTAGACAATTCTGCCAACCGCTGTAAAATTCGTTCTAAATTGATATTAGTTTGACCTGTGGAAATTGTACCCAAAGCACGAATTGCACCCAAACGCAGAGCTTGGGGAGTACCCGCAGCAGTGTATTTCAAAATTAGATTCAGCGCATCTTCAGACGTTTTCATTTGTGCCAAACCGGCGATCGCGCCCGATCGCACAACCTCATTCCACCCCTGACGCTCTTTCAGCACCAATTTTAACTCTTTTAATACCTGTTCATCCGTCGGTTTTTCATCCAGGTTAGCCCCTGCAATTCCACCTAGAGCACTCGCTGCCGCAGCTTCAACGTAATAGCTAGCATCGCCTTTTTCCACGATCGACTTCAGCGCCTTATAAGTTTCATGAGTTTTGATTTTACCCAAAGCCCCCACCACAGCGCGGCGAACACGAGCATCTTTATCTTTCAAACCAGCGACTAAACCATCAAAAGCTTGGTCGAGTTTAATTTCAACTAACTCGCTAGCGACTTCGGCTCGAACAGCCCAGAACCGCTCTTTCTTGAGAACTTCTGACAGCGTATTCACCGCTTCCAATCCTCCCTTTTTCGCCAAAGCTTGGGCGGCATAAATCTGGGAAACCGGGTCTGGATCAAATAGCAACTGAGCTTTTAATTCGGCAATTGGATACTCTAAACTAACTGTTTTTAAGTATTTATTCCCCACATCAAAACTGACAAATGCAGGCTTCTCTTCCAAAGGAAAATAGAAACTTTGCTCCCGTTCATATACTCGCACCGTGAAAGTTTTGAGCTGCGGGGCTGAAGATGTAGAATCATCATTATCATCTTTTTCCGGTTTATAACCAAAGCCGATGGGAATTTTTAGATCAAATACATCCTTACTATTGCCATTTTTACCATCTTGAACCTGAGTTTGAGTAACAGTCACCTTTGCCAACTTACTATCACCATCCCAAGCATAAGCAACTTTGTAATCTGGATGACCGCCGCGATAAACATACTGGTCAAACAAAAACATCAGATTGCGACCCGTAGCTTTTTCGATCGCCCGGAGCAAATCGATTGTTTCTACAGTTTTGTGAGCGTTATCCTGTACAAAAGTCTGAATTGCTTTGTAAAATAGTTCATCGCCCAACTCGGCGCGGATCATGTGATAAACGCAAGCACCTTTTTCGTATAAATGGCGATCGTACAATTCGATCGCTTCCCGGTAAACATGAGTCACCATCGGGCGGCGGTAGCGAGAACTATCTTCAGCTAAATAACTGCGCGCCTCATTTAACATATAATAAGCCGCGTCTTCTTTCCCGTATTCTTTGTCAGTCCACAGCACCTCACAATAGGAAGCCATGCCTTCTTTTATCCAAGCATGAGACCAGTGTTTGATTACTACTAAATCGCCAAACCATTGGTGAGCTAATTCGTGAGCAACTAAGCTTTCAGTACCTCGATTATCGAGAGTTGCTCGTTCGTCTAACAAGCACCTATCTGTTAGCAAAGTTGTCGAAGTATTTTCCATGCCACCGAAGATGAAATCATCAACGCAGACTTGAGCATACTTGGGAAACGGATAAGGATAGCCAAATGCTTCAGAGAAAAACTCAATCATTTGAGGCGTTTTGCCCATGCTGCGTTTGGCATCAGCTTCTCGGCTTTTTTCGACATAGTAATTAACAGGTTTGCCGTTCCATTCATCTTTGATTTCAGCAAAATCTCCCACAGCCAAAGTCATCAAATAGGTGGGATGAACTTGAGTTTGTGACCAATGATATATTTTATCATCACCGTCATTTTCTGTTTTGATTAATTCGCCATTAGAAATCGCAAAAAGTTGTCTAGGAACTTGCACTCTAATTTCCGAAGTTGCAAGTTGTCCGGGATAGTCGAAACAAGGAAACCAAAAGCGAGAGTCTTCGTCTTCGCCTTGAGTCCAAACTTGAGTCGGTTTGTCGGGATAGTGTTTGTCTGGCCCGACGAAATAAAGTCCGCGTTGGGGTTTTTCGACTGAGTAGTCGATCGCAATTGTAATCGGTTTATAGGCTTCTGTTGGTTCGTGCAGTTGAATTTGTAGGAATTCACCGTCGCAGTCAAAATCTTGCTTGGCATCGCCGACTTTGACGGATTTAATTTTTAGGTTGACAGCATCTAAGGTTAATTTGTCAATACCACTGCGGACTGGATTAATGCGGATACTACAAGTGCCCCGAAAGCTTTGCTTGGGAATATTCAGCACTAAGTCGAGGAAAATGTGCTCTACTTGACCGGGGCGATCGGGGTTATAGTGGGGTCTAGCACCGGGCATCTCGAAGGATTTGTGACCGTTTTCAGAATCAAAGTAAGTGTGTGACATTTTGATGGCAAATTTGTGAATCAATCGGGCGATCGCTGGTACTTAAGCTGCTGCTCAGCCACCAGCTTATTCTAGGGTAGCGCGTCTTAGTTATTGTTGTCTGTAATCTGATTCAAATCAATTTAGCGATCGCACTTTCCATTATTCTGGTCTATCTAACCAAATCATTAAATCGGATAAACTAGAAAATTCCACTACCTGATCTACCAAACTCTCTAATTGCTCAACAGATAATTCCCCAATCCGAGAAACTACATCAGGATTTACTGTTCCTACACGTCGCTCCAGCAGACGCATAATTAATGCTCTTTGACCTGCTTTAATTCCCTCTTGAATGCCTTCTTGACGACCCTCTTGAATGCCTTCTTGACGACCTTCTTGAATGCCTTCTTGACGGCCTGCTTGCATCCCTTCTCGCATCAATTGAATCCGAGCTCGCTCCAAACCTTCTTCTATCCCTCTAGAAACTATTCCCTGCTGTTCTTGGATTGCTCTCTCTTCGGCTTCCATATCCTGCAACTCTTTCAAGCTTAAGTTAGCCTCATTGGCAATTTGAAAAGCTTTTTCTAGTTCTGGAACTGTTTCCATTGTGGTTGGGATTGTTTCTAAATCTGGTGTGTGCTTCATAAAATAAATCCATTTATCAGTCAACGTTGTGAGTTCATCTAACTCTTTTTTGAACTTCGGTAACTCGACAAAAAACATTTCAACTTCGAGATCGGGATAATCAAAAAGTTTCTCTTTTTCCTTGAACACAAAATGAGAAATAACATCAGGTTGTTCTTGGAACATTTCAAAATCAGTAATCGTCAAAGCAATTACTGGTTTTAATCTCGGATAACTATCTCTAATTTTGAGTTGGTTGGCATAGGTTTTGGCTAGGTTGTAGACGACTCGTTTTTCAAAAGCAGCTACATTCAAAACTTGCATTTCAATAATTACTGTTTTGTTGCCAGTAATTTGAGCTCTGACATCCAAATAACTATCTTTGAGTCCAATAACGGTAGCAGGCAAGTAAGGGTCAATAATTTTTAAGTCTTGGATGACTGGTTCACCGTCGTAAATTAGAGCATTTAAGAAGCTGATCAGAATATCTTGACTGTCGGTGGAACCAAAGATTTTTTTAAAGGCAAAATCTGTTTTCGGGCTGATAAATCTCATGAGATTTTTCCTAATTTGTGAGAATTAAAGTAAATATAGCGATCCTAAATCATTTGTGAGCTTCTTCTTACTCCCTCCCCTTAGTAAGGGGAGGGTTCGGGTAAAAAATTTACGACTCCTGCAAGGATTGCTATATTTGACATTTTAATGGCAAAGTTGTGAATCGATCGCACGATCGCTGGTACTGAAGCTACTGCTGAGTCACCAGCTTACTCTAGGGTAGCGTGTCTTAGTTGTTGTTGCTAATCTTACTAGAAGTTAATGATACGCTTTAGGCTCACATTCCTCGATCGCGTGCCCTTATGAGTAATAATCTCGGCAAATTCGGTCTGCGTGCCACTCTTGTGGTTCCCTTCGTCCTCCAAATTTTTGTGGCTGTTGGGCTAGTAGGCTACCTCTCCTTCCGCAACGGACAGAAAGCGGTTAATAATGTTGCCAGCCAGTTGCGCCGTGAAGTGGCAGCCCGCGTCCAAGTTCATCTCACAAGCTACTTAGCTAAGCCTCATTTAATTGAGCAAATTCACATCAATACTATTCGCCAAAAGTTACTCAATCCCAGTAACTTCAAACAAATGGAAAGCTATTTTTGGCAGCAAAGCCAATCCCTTAATACCAATATTGGAACCATCGCCTTTGCTAGTCCCACAGGAGAATTTGTAGGTGCTAATAAGTCAGAAGGCTACACAGTAATAGCTAACGAAGAAACTGGTAATGCCATCCGCAGATATACCGTTGATAATCAAGGCAATCGCATCAAACTAATTCGAGAAAAGCCCAATTATGATGCTCGAACTCGTGATTGGTATAAAGCTGCTGTCAAGGCTGGTGGCCCAACTTGGAGTGCGATCGATACTTCCGCTTTAGGCGATCGGCTAGACCTTTCAGCAGTCTACCCATTCTACGACAGTACAGGCTCACTTCAAGGCATTTTTCTTACCGATATTTCTCTTGGACAAATTAGCAAGTTTCTGCACAGTTTCACTGTCGGCAAATCTGGAAAAATTTTCATCATGGAACGAAGCGGACTTTTAGTTGCTAGCTCCACAATCGGCAAACCTTTTACAGTTGCTGCCAACGGTAAAACCCAACGTCTTCGCGCTGATCAAGTTAATGATACTTTAACACAAAAAACAACTCAATACTTATTCGAGCAATTTGGCAATTTAAATAAAATAGATACCCCTCAGCAGATGGAATTTCTGCTTAACGGCGAGAAACAGTTTTTGCAAGCTGTCCCTTTTCGAGATGAATTAAGTATTTTAGATTGGCTAGTTATCGTAGTTGTTCCCGAATCAGACTTTACAGCAGAAATTGATGCCCATACGCACACTACCATCCTCCTATGCATTTTCACTTTAATTTTGGCAATTATCGTTGGCATTTTTACTGCTGCTTGGATTGCGAAACCACTACTAAAAATTTCTGAAGCATCCGCAGAAATTGCCGCCGGAAAGTTAGATCAGCACGTTCCATCCAGTCGCATTATTGAAATCGGACAACTAGCCAATTTATTTAATAGCATGGCAAGGCAAATTCAAGAATCTTTTGCCGCCCTAGCAAAGCAAAATGAAGACTTAAAAGACCTCGATCAACTCAAAAATGAATTCCTTGCCAATACGTCCCACGAACTCCGCACTCCCCTCAATGGCATTATTGGCATCGCTGAATCCCTGATTGATGGAGCAACCGGAGAACTCCCCCTCAAAACTCAAGCTAACCTCACTTTGATTGTTTCTAGTGGTCGTCGCTTGTCTAATTTAGTCAACGATATTCTCGACTTCTCCAAATTGAGGCATAAAAATTTGGAACTGCAACTCAAACCTGTAGATTTGCGAGCAGTTACTAATGTCATTTTGACCCTGAGCAAACCCTTAGCAACCCCCAAAAACTTGCAACTGATCAACTCGATTCATGCTGAATTCCCTTCAGCTTTTGCCGATGAGGATCGACTGCAACAAATTTTGCATAATCTTGTGGGAAATGCGATTAAGTTCACTCCTTCAGGTACGGTTACAGTATCAGCAAAAGTTATTGAACAACATCAGATATCGGTAGTAAATTACCCAGTTATACCAACTACAAATTCTGTATTGGCTATTACTATTTCTGATACCGGAATTGGAATTGCTGAATCTCAATTTGAGAGAATTTTTGAATCTTTTGAACAAGTAGAAGGATCTAGCACTAGAGAATATGGTGGTACGGGATTGGGTCTGGCTGTGACAAAAAAACTGGTGGAATTGCATGGGGGTGAAATTCTGGTTCAGTCTCAAGTGGGGGAAGGTTCGCAATTTACATTTACTTTGCCTGTATCCACTGTCAAAGTTGAATCAAAACCGCCGATTGCTGCTCTTAAAACAACTGCTGTTTATGACTTGGCAATTCCGATAGTTAACCAAGATTTACCACTGATTATTAATAATGCAAAACTGTTCAAAGTTTTGATTGTTGATGACGAACCGATTAACCGTCAGGTACTGATTAACAATCTTTCTTTGTATAATTATGCCATTACTGAAGCTAGTAACGGACAAGAAGCTTTGGCAGTAATGGAAGGTGGTTTTATCCCTGACTTGGTTTTGCTAGATTTGATGATGCCCCACATGAATGGCTATGAAGTTTGTCAAAAAATTCGCGAGCGTTTTCCTGCTTATGAACTCCCGATTGTGATGCTGACTGCGAAAAATCAAGTGGCAGATATTGTTGAGGGATTTGAATCGGGAGCTAATGATTATTTGTCTAAACCTATTCAAAAACAAGAAATGCTTGCCCGCATCAGAACGCATATTTCTTTGGCGCAGTTAACTTCAGCTTATGGGCGATTTGTACCGCGCAATTTTCTCAAGTTTTTAGGAAAAGAAAGTATTATTGATGTTCAAGTTGGGGATCATGTACAGCAAGAAATGACGGTAATGTTTTCGGATATTCGCTCATTTACAACTTTGTCTGAAGCCATGACTCCTCAAGAAAATTTCAATTTTATTAATTCTTATCTCAGTCAAGTGAGTCCTGTGATTCGCCAGCATCGAGGGTTTATTGATAAGTATATTGGCGATGCGATTATGGCGCTATTTCCTGAATCGGCGAATGATGCGGTGCAAGCTGCGATCGCAATGCAGAAACAAGTAGTGCTGTATAATGAACAGCGGCAACAGCAAGGTGAGGTTCCGATTTCGATAGGTATTGGCTTGCATACGGGGAATTTAATGCTGGGAACTGTTGGGGAGTCACAGCGAATGGATACGACGGTGATTTCTGATGCTGTTAATTTGGCCTCTCGTTTGGAAGGCTTAACGAAGCTGTATGGGGCGGGAATTTTGATTAGCGGAAATACTCTTTCTCGGCTGGAAGGTTTACAAAATTGTAATTCTCGTTTTCTCGATAGAGTCAGGGTGAAGGGAAAAACTGAGTCGGTTGCTGTTTATGAAATTTATGATGAAGAACTTGGATCTTCTAACCAGTTAAAGACGCAGACTCAGATCATTTTTGAGGCAGGAATTAAGGCTTATAGTTGTCGAGATTTTGCGAGAGCTGAATTAATATTTGAAGAGGTATTAGTTAAGAATTCTGAGGATCGGGCAGCTTTACTTTATGTGAAACGCTGTCAGCAATATCAGCAATATGATGTTCCTGAAGGATGGGAAGGTGTGGCAGATTTAGATTTTAAGTAATATCGATTCCGATATAGCCGGAATAACAGTTGACTGTTGATGAGAGCTTTTTATGATGTGCGATTGAGGCTGGACTGCGAAAAATAGCGGTCAAAAAGTGGGCTTTTACAATAACCCTATTGAATTTGATAAATATATGTGGAAAAATTATAAGATATAAAAATCACACAGACTACACAGTTATTTCAAAGTAATGAAAAAGATATTAGTTATAGAAGATGATGACTTGATCCGAGAAACTATGTTAGAAGTTCTGGAATGGCATGGTTTTGAAGCTGTGGGTGCCCACAATGGACTGGTTGGCCTCAAAATAGCGATCGCACTAATTCCTGATTTAATTTTGTCCGATGTAATGATGCCCAAATTTAATGGTTTTGAAGTTTTTGCAGCTTTGCGATCGCACTCTGTAACGGCCAGCATTCCATTTATTTTTATGACAGGTACTGAAATGGAAATAGCTCTTGAACTCAAAGCCGACGGTTATCTCCACAAACCGTGTAGTGTCACTGAAATGTTGGGTGCGATCGCAAATCAATTAGAAAAACCAAAAGTTATAGCCGAAGGAAGAAGGAAGAAGGTAAATTCAATCAAATCAATGGTTTCAGCAATTAATAACGTCTTAATTCATGGGTAATTTCAGGGGATTGGCAATTGCTTGACGCTGGGTGTGGCTTAGACTGGGTATGTTGAATTGGCAAAAAAGCTATGAACCCACAATCTAAAGGCCGCTTAGTTTGGAATCACTCTACCCACCTTGACGGATTGATACCAATTTTAGAGCGACTGACGCACAAAATTGGCATTCACACCGTTACTCCAGGCGTCATTAACAAAGTTAAAGGTCACATCCCCCACATGACATTAAGAGTGTCAGTACCCATCCGTGGGGGATTTAAAATCATCGCTAGACAGGGCAAAACTGTACAAGAAGTTTTTATATTAACCACTCTCGCTCAAGGGGAATTGGAACAGATGATCGCCCAAACCCTAGCCCGGTAACAATTTTTGTTGAGCAAGGCGGGCGCGAGCCCTAACTGAAGAAGTTTCGTCACCAGAGACAATTGCCTCAAGTCTGGTCAAAACTTCGGACAACCAATCGGCTTGAACCGCAGCACTAGACAAATTTTGCAAACCTCCGACTGCTGCATAGCGAACCACCCATTCCGGGTCTTGGGATGCTTGCAGCAGTGTTTGAGCTGCGCTTTTTTGAGCATCTAAAATTTGTTTTCCCGGCATCAGTTCCCAGCAAATCGTACCCACACCCCTAGCCGCCGCCCGCCGCACGCTTAAAGCAAAGTCATTCGCCGCCGCATCTAGCAAAATATCTAAACCCCTAGGGTCACCAATTCCCGCCAATGCCCGAACCGCCCAAGCTCTCGCTCCGTAATTGTAGCCGTCAAGTTGTTCTAGCAGTGGCAGTACCGCTGGTTCTCCGATTTGAATCAGCCCGTCAACGGCGGCAACTGCGGCTCCTGGGTTGTTGTAGCCGAGGACTGTAATTAATGTGGGAATTGCTTCTGATAAGTGAGCAGCAGCCAGTGTTTTGACTGCGTTTAATAAGCCTTCAGAAGAATCTGCTTGTTCTACAGCTTGAATTAGTTGATTAGTCATAAGTTATAGGAGAAGGAAGAAGGAAGAAGGAAGAAGGAAGAAGGAAGAAGGAAGAAGGAAGAAAATCAATAATTTTAGTAATTTAAAAAGTCCTAATTGCCTTCGCAGTTGCTATATTTCACAAAAGGCTATCCATTAAATCCATCACGCGGATAGCTTCATCTGACAAAGATAGAGATGCTTGTCGATCGAGATGGTGTTCCAAAATTCCTTTGAGGGCAATCAATTTCATGCTATTTTCTGCTAAGGTTTCAGAAATAGCTTGAGCTCCGGGCAAATAGCCGATCGCACCTAAGTCCATTAAAGCCGATCGCCTCAACTGCAAATTATCCCCATTCAAAGCAGTTACTAACCGTTCGCCATAAACCACTTGCCCTGTTAATTGGTACATAGCCCGCGCCGCAGCGTACTGTACTCTAGCGACAGAATGTTCTAAAAAAGGTGCAATTAATGGTTGGGCTTCTACAGCTTTTAAGGTACCCAAAGCTTCAATGACCGAATCGTAAGGTTGGACGAGGTGCGACTTGCCTGGGACTCGTACAGCCGCTGCTACGCCACCATCCAGTAGTTGCATGAGCGGTGGAATAGAATCGCGATCGCCCAGCATTTCCAAAGCTTGTGCGGCTGCTTCCCGCACGTAATAATCGGCACATTCCAAACAATGAGTTAGGGCCGGCAATGCTTGTTTGTCGCCCAATTTTCCTAGAGCTCGCGCCGCATTTCGCAGTAGGGAATAATCACCTATTTTTGTTTGTTCTGATTCTGCTTGTAAAGCATCAATCAAGGCTGCAATAACTGCTGGTTCTTTGACTCGAAATCTGCCTACCCACCATGCAGCGTAGTAGCGGAGACTGTAGTCTTGGGAGTGCAAATTTGCGATCGCCTGTTCTAATGTTAGAGACTCACCGCTAGCTACATTCGCCGGCGGTGAGTCAGATTCATAAAAATTCATGATTTTTTTATTGCGAATTTCGGCGGAATTTTGGGCGAATTTCGGTGAATATAAGGCGAATCAATTCGCTTCTACACAAACAAAACCCGCCTGCGCGGGTTAACTTAGCGATTAAAATCGCCTCTTCAATCGCCTCTTCAATTAATTATCATCCGATGATGCAGGTGCTGATTCTGCGATCGCGCTCAAAGACTGAATGTTCACAATTTTGCCACCCATGCGAGTAATCCGCTGCATTTCTTGATTCATCCGGCTGTAAGGCACGGTGATAAATGTACTCGCGCTCGATCGAATCGAATAATCGATATTTTCTGTATCATCGCTTTGGCGCAAGCCAACAACTTCATACCGAAAGCAGCGACCAGCAGAAGCTGTATTGCCACTTTTTCCTGCTACACTTTGACCTAACATAAGCTTCTTGGTAATTCGTAATTGGTAATTAGTCAGTTGGTAATTAGTAATAGAGAATTGGTCAATTGGTAATTTAACTATTAGCTACTGCCAACTGCCAACTACCAACCACCAACTGCCAACCACCAACTGCCAAATAACTAAATTGGAGTAATGCTAGCGATTTTCGCGCCCATACGCTGAAATTTCTGCATTTGTGAGGACAGATCTTCAACGGGTACGATGAAAGCTCTGCTGCTACGACGCACGGCTGGATAGCCACCTGTGCGAATGCCCGAAACTTCCACGCGGAACATTTTGCCTTCCTTACCGTAAGCTGCCGCGCCGCCGAAGCCGCTGCTGGGAGTTACGTTTCTAGCAGAAGCCCGGTATGCCCAACCTTCGTTGCCGCCCGAAGGGCCGACTACTGCGGTAGCGCTATTTGTGCCGAGTTCGACGGCTAGGCGAGAGTTATTGCCTTCTAGTTGAGCGGTATCGCTATTGGCATAGCCCCGATACAAGCGGAACATCCGGGTAAAACCAACGGTTTTTTGTCCACGCTGAGTGTCAAAACCACGATAGTAAGGTACAATATCCTCACCAAAGCTTTCTTGATACTCCACTGAATCGATGAAGGAATCAACGTCAGCTTCGTATCCTTTTGTTTGATACAAATCTAAGTGATAAACTACTTCTGATTCGTCGTAGGGAGCACGACCGAGTAGGTGTTTGTAGTTTAGTTCGATCGTCCGAGTTTGAAAGCTGCTGTAGAAAAACTTGGTTTTGTATAGTTCAGATTTCGCAACGGCACGCACGAATTCTCGTACTGTTAAACTGCCGTCTCGTAGCAAAGATTCAGCGCTTTTCAGTCGCTCGGATTTCATCAAATAATCGTTGCCTAGCAACTGGCGGTAAGTGGCGCGAATTACTGTTTCGACATCATCTTTGGTGTAATTCGGACGCAATTCTACCTTCGGCGCATCACTTAGTGCCGATGTTCCCAGTCTGGACGCTGCTGTTGTAATAGCCACCAGATTTTCTCCTAAATTTATGAGTTTGACTCTCTCAGTTTTTTCATAAACTGAGATTTTTGATTCACCGATATACCTTTAAACCGTCGATCTTTTCGGCAATATTTAAACCTAAAACCAGTTCAACCGAAAACTTTTTAAATTTGTTTGCAAAACTTGGCTAAAATCACAGATGCCCGGAATTGTAAACAATTGTTAACACTAAAGCTAACAGCAGCTTAAATTTCCGGGCATCACGCAAATCTAGCTCAGGGCGTTGATTGCGTAGTCGAGGTAGGAAGTTGCTTCAGTAGCAGCATCACCACTCAAGCCATGATTGGCTTTGATGTACTTAAGAGCTTCAACGTACCAGCTAGGAGACAATTCAAATGTCCGGTTGATTTCGTCGATACCTGCAATCAGGTATTCATCCATTGGGCCTGTGCCACCTGCAACCAAGCAGTATGTGACCATACGCAAGTAGTAGCCGATGTCGCGGGCACACTTTGCTTTACCTGTTGCGGTAGAAGCATAGTTAGGGCCTTGCATTTGTTGGGTGTACGGGAATTTGTTGTACACTGCTTGGGCTGCACCGTCGATCAAGCGCTGAGAGTTAGCTGTCAAAGCTTTTGCTGCTTCTAAGCCAGCAGTAGCTTGGCGGAAGCGGCCAAAGGCGGCTTGAAGTTCGGTGCTGCTGAGGAAGCGACCTTGAGAATCGGCTGCTGTTACTGCTTCGGTTAAAGGGGTTTTCATTGTTCAGTTTTCTCCCTAATGTTGTGTTGTTTTGGTAGTGAAGGATGGTAAAAAGGCGATCGCCTTTTTTACACTCAATTAATTGTCACTGAGCTTTTTTTAGCCGACTGCACTGGCTGCACGGTCGAAGTAGCTACCGATTTCAGACATCAGTGAGCTGCAATCTCCACGAGTGATACCGTTGGAGTCGTTAGCAATCGCGATCGCTGCTTCCTTCATTTTTTGGACGCCTGTTGCAACTGAAGCACCAGGAGTTCCCAAAGCCAAGTAAGTTTCGCGCAAGCCGTTCAAGCAACGGTCATCAAGAACGCTGGCGTCGCCTGCAAAAGTTGCATAGGTGACGTAGCGCAAGATGATTTCCATGTCGCGCAAACAAGCAGCCATACGACGGCTGGTGTAAGCGTTGCCGCCGGGGGCGATCAATTGAGGTTGCTCTGCAAACAAAGAACGAGCTGCATTGGCAACGATTGTGGAAGCGTTGCTGGTGATGCGGTTAACTGCATCAATGCGCTTGTTGCCTTCTGCAACCATGCTGCTCAAAGCGTCCAATTGGCCGGTGGCCAAAAATTCGCCACGGGCGTCAGCTTGGGAAACTACTTTTGTAAATGCGTCAAACATGAAAGAACTCTCCTATCTTGAGTTAATTGAGTTTGGTGGCGGTATAAAACCGTTAAGTTAAATTTGTTCAGGCTTTTGGCCTGTAAGGGTTGAGGGTTGACGCCAGCTACTGGGCTGACTGGCTCGATCTCTCCCTTTCCGCTACCTGTACCATTGTTACATTGCAACGGACGTTTAAGAAACCTTAGAATATTTTACATCTTTTATGAGATGCGACAAACCTTGTTAATCAGTGTTTTTGTTAACTTTAGCCTGCCCTTTCAACCCTCTGTACCCTTTATACAATGCTCAGAAGTGTTTGTTTATTACAATTTATTACAGGAACTTATCTTTATGATTAAACAAATCTGCATAGAAGGGCTGTGGCTGAATATACCTCGTGCAGTAGATGTGGAACGGACAGGCTCTAAGCAAGGGTTTGGTTCGATCGCGTTTCCTGCAAACTTTAGAACATCTGGTTCCAATGTGGTCTATCCATGCCCTCTGCTGGAGTTATTCGGTTCTCAGCGATTGTTAAGAAAAATCACGAAAGTTGAATTTTTACTAATAAAAGCCCTCTGGAAGCAGGAATAGAGTTAAAAAATCTGCCTTTGTGCTCATGCGCGGATCAGTCTGTTTCGATAGAATGCAATAGTCCTTACTGTTGATAGCCCAAACCTCAGCTTGTTTCAGAAATATCAACATTTGCCAACAAAACTCAGCACTTAGCAGTTGGGTTAAAGCAAAAAAATTGCTAGTTTGTTAGTTGTAAGGTAGATCAGTGCTATGCCCACCGCCAAGGCAAGTCAGCAAGGGATCAAAAAACAGAATACCCAGAACCCTACTTTTTAAAGAATTCCGGTATGTGACGCTCACTAATTGCAAGCATTGATGTGTTGTGGGGATTCCCGCCGAGTTAGCTAACAATCTTCCCAATTCCCGATTCCCAATTCCCGATTCCCGATTCCCGATTCCCGATTCCCGATTCCCAATTCCCAATTCCCGATTCCTTAATATATGTCTTTAAATCCTCCGTCTTCTTGGCACACCGTAGCAATTGACAAAACCCTCAAGCAGCTCAGCAGCAACAAAGACGCTGGTTTAAGCAGTCAACAGGTGTCAGAACTTCAACAGCAATACGGCCTCAACGAACTAGAAGAAACAGGAGGCCGCAGCCCTTGGTCGATTTTTGTCGATCAGTTCACCAACATCATGTTGTTGATGCTGATGGGTGTAGCCATAATTTCCGGTTTTTTGGATATCAAATCGAATACTTTCCCCAAAGATGCGATCGCGATTTTTGCGATCGTCATTCTCAACGGCATTCTGGGCTATCTGCAAGAAAGCAAAGCTGAAAAATCCCTCGCAGCCCTCAAAAACCTCTCATCTCCCCTAGTCCGAGTTTTGAGAGACGGAAAAACTTCAGAAATATCAGCCAAGGAACTTGTACCCGGAGACATCATGCTGCTGGAAGCAGGGGTAAAAATAGCCGCAGATGCCAGATTAATCGAAGCATCCAACCTACAAGTCAGAGAATCAGCTTTGACAGGGGAAGCTTTACCAGTCACCAAGCAAGCTGAGATAGAACTTGCAGAAGATGCTTCCTTGGGCGATCGCCTTAACTTGATTTTCCAGGGCACAGAAGTTGTTCAGGGACGAGCAAAGTCGATCGTCACCAACACCGGAATGCAAACTGAATTGGGCAAAATCGCCGCCATGATTCAGTCCGTAGAAAGCGAACCGACTCCCCTGCAAAAACGGATGAGTCAGTTGGCAAATGTTCTAGTCTCTGGCGCGATGATTTTAGTGTTAATTGTCGTCATCGGCGGCATGATTAACTTCAAAAATGGCAGTATCGGATTCGATACCAGTAGATTTGAAGAATTACTCAAAGTATCTCTGAGTATGGCTGTGGCGGTAGTCCCGGAAGGACTCTCAGCAGTTGTGACAGTTACTTTGGCACTGGGAACGAGGCGGATGGTGAAGCGGAATGCCCTGATTCGCAAACTGCCGGCGGTTGAAACCTTGGGTTCAGTTACGACTATTTGTTCAGACAAAACGGGTACTCTGACTCAAAATAAAATGGTTGTTCAGCGAGTACACGCTGGCAATTCTGATGTCCGTATCGACGGATCGGGTTATGCCCCGATCGGCATTTTTACCGATCGCCAGAAATCGACCCAAATTAATAATTTAGAAGAATATCCAGAACTCGAATCCTTATTAATCGCTTGTGCAGTTTGCAACGACGCATTTTTGCAGCACGAACAGCAAGAATGGACAATTTTGGGCGATCCGACGGAAGGAGCTCTGCTATCTTTGGCGGCAAAAGCAGGCATTTATAAGGATATACAGTCTCAATTGCTGCCACGGACGGCAGAATTTCCGTTTTCTTCCGAACGGAAGCGGATGAGCGTGATTTGCGAACTACCAGGCCGATCGCACAATTGTGGATTTCCCGCACACGAAGGACAACAGCCGAATCATTTAATGTTAACCAAAGGCTCTCCAGAGTTGACTTTGGAGCGCAGCCAAAGCATAATTATCAGCGATCGAGTTGAACCTTTAACTCAGGAAATGCGCGATCGCATCCTTGCCGAAAACAACGATATGGCAAGCAGCGGTTTGCGAGTCCTCGGCTTTGCATACAAACTCTGGGAAACCCTACCACCATCAGATTCTGAGGAAACCAGCGAACAAGAAATGATTTGGCTGGGGCTGGTTAGTATGCTGGATGCGCCGCGCCCGGAAGTACGGGAAGCTGTGGCGAAATGTCGGGATGCAGGGATTCGGGTAGTGATGATTACCGGGGATCACCAGTTGACTGCAAAGGCGATTGCTGTGGATTTGGGTATTGCGAGTTTAGGCGATCGGGTTCTCACCGGTCAAGAATTGGAAAACCTCAGCCAAGAAGAACTCAAACAGCAAGTAGATCACGTCAGCGTTTACGCCCGCGTCTCCCCCGAACATAAATTGCGAATAGTCCAAGCCTTGCAAAGCTTAGGCAAATTTGTCGCCATGACTGGCGACGGAGTCAACGATGCGCCTGCTTTGAAACAAGCCGATATCGGCATCGCGATGGGCATTACCGGCACCGATGTCAGCAAGGAAGCTAGCGATATGGTATTGCTAGACGACAACTTTGCCACTATTGTCGCCGCCGCTGAAGAAGGACGAGTAGTTTATACAAATATTCGCCGCTTCATTAAGTACATTTTGGGCAGTAATATTGGCGAAGTTTTGACAATCGCCGCCGCACCTTTAATGGGTTTGGGAGGAGTGCCGCTGACTCCGCTGCAAATTTTGTGGATGAACTTAGTGACTGATGGGGTTCCGGCTTTGGCTTTGGCGGTGGAACCGGGCGAACCGAATGTGATGAAAAGGCCTCCTTTTAGTCCGCGAGAAAGTATTTTTGCGCGGGGGATGGGTTCTTACATGATTCGGATCGGGATTATTTTTGCAATTTTGACGATCGCCATGATGTCCTGGGCTTACGGATACACTCACACTGCCAATTATCAGGGCGATCCAAATACTTGGAAAACGATGGTGTTTACCACTCTTTGTTTGGCGCAAATGGGTCATGCGATCGCCATTCGCTCGAATACTCAGCTAACTATCGAGTTAAATCCCTTCACTAATATTTTTGTTTGGGCTGCTGTGATTGTTACTACTTTTCTGCAATTGCTACTGATTTACGTTCCGCCACTCAGAACATTTTTTGGCACTCATTATTTGAGTCTATTTGAATTGATGGTTTGCTTCGGTTTTAGCGCGTTGATGTTTGTCTGGATTGAAATGGAAAAACTGTTTATCCGCTGGTACAAACCCAGCAGATAATCAAAAGTAGGTTGGTAGAGGCTTTGCGAAACCCAACAGTGGTTAGGATACTTCCGGTCATTGAGCGTAGTCGAAGTGGGCATTTCGACCCTTCGACTACGCTCAGGGCGACGCTCCGCTCAATGACCTTCTTCGGCTTGGCGACTGCTATAAATTAAGAGTTGGGTTTCGCAAAGCCTCTACCCAACCTACATATTTTGGATTTCACTTGTTATTAACAGCCAACCGTCAACAGTAATTCTGGTACAACCGGAATTGATATTATCATGTATCTTAAAAACATTCATCTCCGACAGTTTCGTAATTACCTAGACCAAAAAGTAGTATTTGACGCTCCAAAAACAATTTTAGTCGGCAATAATGCTCAGGGAAAGTCTAATTTGTTAGAAGCAGTAGAATTGCTTTCAACATTAAAAAGTCATAGGGCAACGCGCGATCGCGATTTAATCCTCAACTCAAAACCAATGGGCCAAATACAAGCCACACTTGAGCGTCAAACCGGCTCGATCGACTTAGCTTTAACTATGCACTCTCAGGCCCGCCGCACTTGTAAACTCAATGGTGAACCTCTGCGCCGTCATTTGGACTTTTTGAGCGTCTTAAATGTAGTGCAGTTTTCTTGTTTGGATTTGGACTTAGTACGCGGCGGCCCGGAAATAAGACGCAATTGGATCGATCGCTTAGTCATCCAGTTAGAACCAATTTACGCTCATATCCTACAGCAATACAACCAAATTTTGCGGCAACGAAATGCTCTATTGAAAAGCTCCAAGGAAATCAGGAAAGGAGAATTTTCAGAACCTCTTGACAAAGTGCAATTTATGGGTGACGAAACTGCCTCATCACAAAATAGAGAAGAATTCCCAATTCCCAATTCCCAATTCCCAATTCCCAATGCAGAATTAGCATTGTGGGATGCACAGTTGGCGACAGCGGGTGCTCGCGTGATCCGTCGGCGCGATCGCGTTTTGGAGCGATTGATGCCTCTAGCACGAAATTGGCACTCTTCCATTAGCGGTTCTACAGAAGTTTTGGACATTAAGTATGCTGCTAATATTGAAGTAGGGCAGGAATTCATTGCTAAAGACAATCTCGAAGGAGTGCGATCGGCATTTTTAGATAAAATTCAACAAAAGGCGATCGCCGAAAAATTTCAAGGCACTACTTTAGTCGGCCCCCACCGTGATGATATTACATTTACAATTAACAATACACCTGCTCGTCAATACGGCTCTCAAGGACAGCAGCGAACCTTAGTATTAGCATTAAAATTAGCCGAATTACAGCTCATCGAAGAAGTCGTTGGTGAACCACCTTTACTCTTGTTAGATGATGTACTGGCAGAACTAGATCTCAACCGCCAAAATCAACTTTTAGAAACAATTCAAGAACGATTTCAAACTCTAATTACTACTACCCACTTAGGTGCTTTTGACTCTCAGTGGCTGCAACAAACTCAAATTCTGACAGTCGTTGCAGGACAAATCAATCAATGTTAGATTTGAGATTTTGGATTTTGGATTGACAAAGTATAAGTTTCGTGGTATCTATAGATTTTTTTGTAAAATTCACCGAATTCGAGATAGGATAAAGGTTAATTTTGATTTGAGATTTCGCTGCCATTTCTCCCACCCTTATGAAACATTACATTTCCCGTCTGCTAGCCCTAGTATTAGTTGTTGTCATCGGCGTAAGTGGCTGTACCAACGTTCCAGCAACTATGAGCGGAGATTACCGCCAAGACACATTAGATTTAGTAAGCAGCTTGAGAACAGCGCTCACTTTGCCAGAGAGTACCCCAGAAAAAGCAGCCGCTCAAGCAGATGCTCGCACAAAAATTAATGACTTTGCTGCTGCTTACCGTCGCGATCCCGCTCTTACAAAGCTCTCATCTTTCACAACAATGCGAACAGCATTAAACTCTTTGGCAGGACATTATAGTTCCTATCCTAATCGTCCCGTTCCTGAAAAGTTAAAAAAACGTCTTGAAACAGAATTTCAGCAAGTGGAAATGGCTCTAAAAAGAGGTTCTTAACTCTTTTTTGCTGAGAATTGAAAGAGGAAGTTGCTATTACTTGCTCTAGAAACCCGGTTTCTTCGAGAAACCGGGTTTATTTAATTATTGCTTCGATTTGTAATATACCGTGTTTTCCGATGAAATTCCCACCAACTCGCATCGCGATTCCTCAAAAGCAGCGACGTTTTTTAACTACAACAAGTGCCGTTTTAATCAGTAGTTTCATCAGCCAGTTTACCTGGCTATTTGTCGAAAATCAACCTGTTGTTGCCCAAACATCAGCCTACTGTCAATTATCCAAAGAACAAGTAAATCAAAAAGAAGACTTGCGCCGTGCCGCACTCTCAGGAAAACCTGAATCTCAACAAGCATATTTTGCTGTTTTGAACAAACACGCGCGGGAAAGTGCAGAATGCCGCCAAAAAACTTGGCCACAAACTCAAGCAGTTTGGCTACGCTTGTATCCCTGTGATGTGAGAGCGGGAGAGCTCGATCGCGTATTCGACAAAGTTGTGAATAAAGGCTACAATCAAGTCTACATCGAAGTATTTTATGATGGTCAAGTCTTGCTACCAGCAGCAGACAATCCCACAGCTTGGCCTTCTGTAGTCAGAAATCGCGGTTACGAGAAATACGATTTGCTAGAAAATGCGATCGCCAAGGGAAAACAGCGAGGTTTAAAAGTTTATGCTTGGTTATTTACGATGAACTTTGGCTATACCTATGCTCAGCGTCAAGACAGACAGCAAGCACTAGCAAAAAATGGTCAAAATCAGACAAGTTTAACAGTAGTTCAAGATGCAGGAATTAACGATGACTCCGGCGAAGTTCCTGGAAATCAAGCCTTTATTGATCCCTACAATCCCCAGGCGCGACAAGACTATTCTTTGTTGGTAAATCAAGTGCTGAAACGCCGCCCACAAGGAATGTTATTTGACTACATTCGCTATCTACGAGGCGTTGGCCCAGCTTCAGTTGCCACCAAAGTTAAAGACTTGTGGATTTATGGCCCAGCATCGCAGCAAGCTCTTTTGCAGCGCGCGAACAATCAACAGGGGCGAGATTTAATTCAGCGATACTTGACGAAGGGATTTATTAATGTTGCCGATGTTCAAGCAGTAGTCAAACAGTATCCAACTGAAAAAGAACCTCTTTGGCAAGGGCGAATTCCGAAACCCATAGCAACACAAAAACCAACACCTACTCCCCCTCCAAAAAAAATAAATTTTATAGCAAGTACCGTTGATCCAAACCCTACTAATAGCCAACCAACTATTTCTACTCCCACACCAAAACCAACGCCAAAACCAACTCCGATATTGCCTGATATAGGTACTCTGCAAAAAGACCTTTGGAAACTAAGTGTTGCTCACGCAGTGCAAGGGGTTTTAGAATTTTTTAGTATGGCAATTCAACCAGCTCAAAAAATGGGCATACCTGTAGGAGGCGTGTTTTTTCCGAATGGGAATCAAACGATTAATCAAGGTGGATTTGATTCAAGATTGCAGCCTTGGGACAAGTTTCCAGCTTCTGTGGAATTTCACGCCATGTCCTACGGTAATTGCGGAGATGTAAGCTGTATTGTGCCACAGGTGCAGCGAACGGTGAGTATAGCACCTCCAGGAGCAAAAATCATTCCTGCGATCGCGGGTGATTGGGGAAAACCGCTAAAAAATAGGCCTTCTTTGGAAATTCAAATGCAGGCAATTCGCTCTGCTACACCGCAAATTAATGCAGTGAGTCACTTTTCCTTTGGATGGCAAGAACCGGAGGATGAAAGGGCACGACAAACTTGTAGGTTGTAATATCAAATCCGTTACCATCGGAATTGTTAGAAATTAGGAGACGACAGTGTCGTGTCCCTACAATACTATTTTTAGGTAGGGACACGGCATTGCCGTCTCCTCAATATCATTCCGGTGCAACCGGAATCGATATTAAGCGTTAGCTGACAGGAAAGAAATACTTTCTGCTAAGTTATCCTTAACTTCTATTCCCTGTTTCATCGCCCAAAATTGGCTAAGGAAGTGGATTTGCCGCAAACCAACTATTAAATTTAGACCTGGTACAAAAATCCACCAAACTATTAGCGGTTCTTTCATTCCCTCTTCTCTATACAATTGGTTGACTGTGTTGTAAAGTTTGAATTGTACGATGTAAATCCAAGCAATACCGAGGAAGGAAAACCAACCAAACCATCCGGGTACGTCGGGATCGAAGATTCGTAAAGCTTGGGGAATGGCTACTCCTAACACAAAGGGAAATAAGCAGAGTGTTCCAGACCAACCAGTGCCGTTATACCGGCGTAATTCTTCTTGAATAATCCATTTGTACCATCCGTAATAGAGCATTAAACTGACTACGGATAATAATATTACTCGCCATAAAGGGCGGGGTTTGCCTAAAGGTTTTTCGGACATCTGGAAATGTAAGAGATAAATTGCTATTTTAATTATATTAACATTTGTTAATTATTGCACAATCATTTCTCGAATTGTGCGTGCTGTGGCAGGGGCGAGTAATACGCCGTTGCGATAGTGGCCGCTGGCTATGAGTATATTACTAGCACCGGGGAGGCGATCGATCACTGGAGCCGATCGCCTTTCGGGGCGCGGGCGCAAACCTGACCATTGTTTGATAATTGTGGCTGTTGCTAAGGCTGGACAAAGTGCGATCGCCTTTTTGAACACTCCATCCAACATATCAGCATTCGCCTGAATTTCCCCGCCATTTTCCGAAAACTCTACCGTCGCCCCCACCCAATATTCCCCATCGCCCAAAGGCACAATATGGACATCATCGCAAGTAATTACTGGTGCAAAATCAGAATTTCCTAAAGGATTTTGTAACCGAAAATGTAGCGCTTGTCCCAACACCGGACGAATATCAATCAATTGATTTAAAGAAGCTGTCAAAGCAGAAGAACCCAAGCCAGCCGCGATAATTAGCCAATCAAATTCTAGTTTGCTTGAACTTGTTTGAATCTGACACACCTGAGAATCTAAATCAGTAATCGCTTGAATTTCTACCCCAAGCTCAAAATTAACTCCTTTGAGTTTAGCAGCATCAACCAAGGCTAAAGTTAGCGCTGTTGGATCGACTTGTCTATCTTGAGGGGAGTAGATAGCACCAATAATATTATGATTGAGGTTAAGATGAGGATTGCGATCGCACACTTGCTCCAAATCCCAAATTTCCAACTCCCAACCCTGAGACTGGCGAGTTGCTACCAACTTTTCCCACTTACTTAAATCCTCTCCCTCCGCACAAAGCATCAAAATTCCCTGTTTGTTAAAAGGAATTTTCCGCCCCGTCATTGCTTCCAATTCAGGAATCAGAGTTTCATAACGTTTAAGGCTGGTTTCCCTCAACTGCCAATTTCTGCCCTTGGTTTTATGGCTGATTACTCCCATCAAAACTCCGAGGGCGGCACCTGTGGATGCTTGTGCCGGCGGCTGTTTGTCGAATACAGTGACTTTCAGTTCGGGATAATTGCTGAGTTCAAACGCGATCGACGCTCCAACAATACCACATCCAATAATTGCAACACGAACCATTCAATTTTAGATTTTATTGAATTTTAGGAATGATAGAGGAGACCGCAATGCCGTTTCCCTACCCCAAAATAGTGTAGGGAGACGGCACTGCCGTATCCTAATTTCTGCCGTATCCTAATTTATGGACATTGGTTCCCAAGTAGAGCCTAGGAACCAGTAGATCGAAGGTGATTAAGCTTTAGGAATTAGTTGTAAGAAAGCATCAAAATCATTGACTGCTTTTTGATAACTGCTGGTGATTTTTGCATAATCAAGGTCTTTAGCGGCAATATCAACGTTAACCAAATCGGCAAACAAACTCTTGGTTAAGTCAACAGCTTGTGCTTGGGATTTAGGCAACAAACTTGCAGAGACGGTTTTCATTGCGCCTCGCAAATCACCGAGAGGCCCGTGAATGTATGTTCTGGTATCAATCCAATTGCGTTTTTGAATTAGGGTTCCTAGGTTGTCCATGCGCGATCGCAATTCTGTCAGAGTAGGAACATAACGCTGGATTTGCTGAACCTGCGCCGCTGTGTAAGTAGTTGGAACTTTGGCTTCGACACTGCTACAACTAACGAGAAATGCCATCATAAATGACATCATTAAGGCAAAAATTGAACGGAGACGAATCATAGGGATTTTAGATTTTAGATTTTAGATTGCTCGTTGCGAGCACGCGGACACCGCCTTTACGGAAACCTCGTTTCCAGGCTCTGCCTGGAAACGCATATCCAGAGGCTCTGCCTCGCTTACCCAGCACCGAAAATGAGGTACAAAAAATTAGTTTACCTCTTTTCGGCGCAGAAAATCGATTAGAGCATCACCAACTTTTTCTGACCAATGTTCTTGAGGATAATGTCCCGCTTGTTCTACTTTAACTAACTCTGCATTTGCCAAGGAACCAACTAACTTTTGAGATGGTTCTACACTCAGCCAAGGGTCTGTTAATCCCCACACAAATAAGGTTGGTCGAGTCCATCCTGGAAAGCCGGATTCAATTTCTGCCATTGACTGTGGCAATTGAATATTGCGGACTGTATTCATTAGCGCTCGTCCCGCCTGGGAACTCTTCAAAAATGGACGGCGATAAACATCTAAATCATTGTCTGATATGATTTGGCGACAGCCACCTTCTAGGGTTCTGTCCACCAAAAGTGGATCTTGGGTAATCATATCACCAATGAAAGGTAGTCCAAATTGCTGCATTTTCCAGGGCAGTTTGATGTCTGCTGAAACTGGTGTATTTATGATTGCTAAACGTTCAATTTTATCAGGATTTCGCAAGGCATATTGAATGCCGGCAGAAGCTAAAAATCCTTGGACAATTAAGTAAAATTTGTCTATTTCTAAAGCTTGAATAAATCCACTGAGTGCTTCAACAAAAGCATCTGGTGTGTAGGCAAAGTCGCGTTTGTCTGGTTTGGTCGATCGCCCATAACCGATCCAATCTGGTGCGATCGCCCG
Source organism: Oscillatoriales bacterium (assembly GCA_043718495.1). GTDB lineage: Bacteria > Cyanobacteriota > Cyanobacteriia > Cyanobacteriales > Microcoleaceae > Microcoleus. The sequence goes on from JAYSVM010000169.1 coordinate 29,081, forward strand.
AAACCCCTTTGCAGCCAAATCTGGCATGATTGCAGTCCAGGTAAAACTCTGGGAGGGCAAACCGTGCAGTAACAGCACAGGAGGCTTGTCAGTTTCGTTAACCGGGTTTGTTTCTCGATAAAACCATTCCAGTGATCCGGACTGGATTGTCTTTTCGTCAATTGACATTATTTTAAGAATTGGGAATTGGGAATTGGGAATTGGGAATTGGGAATTGGGAATTGGGAATTGGGAATCAGAAACAACTAAACCATCTTGGCAGTTGCTATCTATCAAACAAGAGGGCGGGGAATTCCCGCCCTCTTGTTTGATAGTAGAGTGTCTAGGGTACACCTTACTAGGAATTGAGTTAAAGCCGTGCTTAGAAATTCATTTCAGCAGCTTGAACTTTTTCGACCTGTTTCTTTTTGAGAACCAGCATGATTTGAGCCAACATGGTCAATGCCAAGAAAGCCATCATTCCTTGAATGCGAGTCGAACTTTGTAGCACAATCTCGACATCTTTTTGACCAAAACCACCCACGTTAGGATTGCTTGTCAAAAGTTCGGCGGCAGCAACTGTTTGTCCTTCAGTCACAATCAGTTCAGGGCCAGCAGGAATTGTATCAACAACCGCTGCACCTTCTGCTGGTTGAATTGTCAATTCAGAACTGCCATCTTCCAGCTTGGAAATCTTAGAAATTGTACCAGCTACGGAAGCACTATAAACAGTATTATTGCTCTTAGCGCCAGTAGGATAAACCTGACCGCGACCACGGTTGCCGCCGACATAAATTAGGTATTTGCCAAAGTGAACTGACTTGTCTGTTGCCGGATTTGGCGACAACACTGGGAATACCAATTCTTTGTACTGTTCTCCTGGCAGTGGGCCCACTAAAATAATATTTTCTTGGGTTTCGCTGTAAGGTTGGAAGTAAAGATCGCCGACTTTTTCCTTCATTTCTGCGGGAATTCTGTCAGCCGGAGCAATTTTGAAACCTTCGGGCAACATCACAACAGCGCCGACATTCAAGCCACCTTTGGTACCGTCGCCAACTACTTGTTGAACGCTGGTATCGTAGGGAATTTTGACAATAGCTTCAAAAACTGTGTCAGGCAAAACAGATTGCGGTACTTCTACTTCGGTGGGTTTTGCGCCGAGGTGACAGTTGGCGCAAACAATTTTGCCCGTTGCTTCGCGGGGAGTAGCGGGTGCTGTTTGCTGAGCCCAGAAAGGATAGGCAAGTGCTGCTTGGGGAAGCGCGATATCGCTACTGAGGAAAAATGCGGTGGCGACGATCGCAACTATGGCAGTTTTAGCGATCGTTTGGACACTACGACGAAATATCGCGGATAAATTAATTTGTGGCATCAGAGTATTCAATCTCAAAGGTCTAACAATTTAGTCATTAGTCATTGGTCATTGGTCATTGGTCATTGGTCATCGGTCATTGGTCATCGGTCATTGGTTATTAGTTATTGGTTATTAGTTATTGGTTATTGAAACTAACTACTAACTGCTAACCACTAACCACCGCTACTAACTAATGACTGCTGACTAATGACTAATAACTATGACCAGGAAGGTGCTTCACCGGTGCGGAAATCTGTTTCTTTCCAAGGAGTAAAAGCAACTTTGTCATCTGCGACGGTGACGTGGGCGAGGGCCAGAGACAGAGGCGCGGGGCCGCGCACCACTTTGCCCTCACTGTTGTACTGAGAACCGTGGCAAGGACACATAAACTTGTTTTCGCTAGCATTCCAAGGCACGACGCAACCCAAGTGAGTGCAGACTGCATTGATGCCGTATTCAGCCAGAGTTAAGTCTTTTTGCACCACCAGATAGGTGGGGTCGCCTTTGAGACCTTGGGCCAAAGTGCGATCGCCCGCAGGATGAGAAGTCAAATATGTGCTAACTATGATGTCGTTACCCAGAGCATCTTTAGCAGTGACTCCACCGCCAGCCGCCCCACCAGAAGGAGGAATAAAATAGTTGACAACTGGATAGAGTGCGCCCAGTGCCACACCTGTGACTGTACCGAAGGTCAGCAAGTTCATAAATTGACGACGCCCCATATCGGGAACATCGGGATTTCCAGCAGAAGTTTGAGTCATGACCCGCCTTTGCGCTTTTTAGTTACGTTTGTTTTTGAGCTGTAGCTGTGATCTGTTACGTGCAGACAACTGGAATAATTGTGGTTAATCTGCTTTCACAAAATCTCGGCTGTGAAAATTCCTTTTAAGAATGCACTTTTCAGCCTTTATTAGAGTATTATTACATTTTTTGAACTTTGTCTTTTATTGTTTAAGGAATTCACCTAGGAGCAACCATGACGGGCAAGGATTTACACCAGCTATTGCTAGAAAAATGGGGAAAATCTTACGATATCAGATTGCGGCGGACGCGGGGCAAGATTTTTGTGCAAGTTATGTGGAAATATCTGGAACAGGTGTCTTTCCCGATGACGGAGGCTGATTATTTTGAGCATTTAGACGCAGTGGCAAATTACCTAAACGGTTGGGGGAGCGCTGCACGGGTGAGAGAGTATATTGAGACTACGCGCGATCGCCCCCGTTTGGGCAAAGCAGTCAGCGTCCCCCTGGATTTGGGCGAAAGAGCCTCGGAGTGGCTGCTGGACGAGTTTTGAATTTGTTTGTTGACTGTTGACCGTTGACCTTTGTCTGCTGTGTATTTAAGTTGTATATTTCGATCCCATATCAAAAATCCTCTCCCACTCTCCCCAGCAGGTAGCAAAACCTGAGATATAAAATCAGCAACAATTTCACCTACAATGAGTTCAGATATACCGTGAAATTTAGGAGAATGTTGTAATGGGTGTTGCAGTTGGAATGGTTGAAGTCTTAGGACTTCCCTCTGCCGTAGAAGTTGCGGACTCAATGGTGAAAGCAGCCCGTGTTACTCTAGTTCGCTATGAGAAAATAACCCGTGCTTACTGGACAGTTATAGTTCGAGGAGATATATCGGAAGTGCAAGCAGCCGTTGCTGCGGGGATTGAATCAGTTAAAAAGGTCGATGGCGGAAAATTGCTGTCGTATCATATTATTGCTCGTCCTCACGAAAATCTGGATTACGTTTTGCCGATCGGTTACACCCCAGAAGTAGAACAGTTCCGAATGTAGTTAAGGTTTTGGCAAAACTTTGATGTCGAATTTTAACATTTATCACTTTAGAGATGCGAGCGATCGCGTCTCTATATTTTTATCTATTGATAGGAAGTAATGGCTAGTTTAGATTATAGACGGTGATTTGTGCGATCGTGTTGCGGGCGATCGGGCTGCTATCTGATTATGCTGCTGCTGTAGTCAGTCCTAGGGTCTTGACTTGAGCCGAATCGGGATAAAAACCGATAATTCTCTGAGTAATTCGGTCTGAGAGGTTTTCGTCAAACAGTAATTTCACAGGGATGCCACCAATAATTTTTTTTTCGCGATCGGCGGCAAAAGCAAGGCAGGCTTTGATGTCTGTGGAAGTTAGTTCGGAAAAATCTTCGAGAATTTCTGCTTCCGTCATGCCACCGGCGAGGTATTCTAAGATGTCGTAGACGGTGATTCGCATTCCCCGAATACATGGTTTGCCACTGCGTTTTCCAGGTTCAATTGTGATGATGTCGTGGTAGTTCATAAAGCAATATTTTGTACTAATAATCGTAATTATAGTTGCAAATAATCCTGGTTTGTTTAGGTCAGGATTTCAGGTTTGAGCAAGTAGTGAGAAAAAAAGAACCCTGACGTTGAAAGTAGCCAGGGAGATTAGTTTTTATTCAATTAGTTTCCCCAGCGATTGGGGAGACCTACATTGTACACCCAAGACAGCGCAAGGTGTCCAGAGGCCGTTTGCGAGGGATAGCAAATTTGTACATGGAAACCGCCTCCCAGCATACAGGGCTTAGGCGGGGAAAATTGTCTTACTCAACTTCAACTTTGAAAATAATTCCTGCAACATTTTTCCATCAACAATTGTCCCCTCTGGAATATTTTGAGAAAAATCTTCTATGTCTTTATTTATCGCTTTATTTATCTGGTTTAATTTGATAGCATCCACCAAAATCTTGATAGCACTCTCAATTTTTTTAAGTGGTGGTTCAGGATTATTTACTAAATTCAATATTTCTTTTCTAGAAACATTGATATTTATTTCTTTTTCCATTTCTTCTCTACTAAGGACATTAAAGCTATAAACTTGTTGAAAAAAATCTCCCTCATACGAATCAGAGAGTAAAATTATTAGTCTGAATGCGCTATAAAGTTCTATGTATCCATATAAAATTTTTTCCTGTGGATTTCCTTCGATATATAAAGTATGAATAAATGATTCACTTGAGTTAGATGCTGCTATCAACTCATCAGGATAATAATAGCCAACATACTGATTCTCACATCCATCTTTGATGTAGGGAATTAAATGAGAAATTAGATCGCGCTCTCCGTCATGATACATATAAAAATTAATTGCCATTTTACAAACAGAGCGGAATTCTTCCTCACCAAATGATAGATTAATAATTACAGGAGGAATATCCTCCTGTCGAGCAACTGCACTGTTTACTAATTCTTCAACATTTAATAAAGGATATTTGCGCTTCAATCCTGTTAGGATTTCTCTCATCTGCGGTTTGTCTTTAGCAGAAATGTAAAGAGAAGGTTGCTCCTTATCAGCTAACTTATCTGTAATAATCGGTTTAATAACAACTGGCTTCCCACCTGAATCAAGAGAAATACGTTCACCGGTGTCAGTTCTAGTCGCTGGAATGGGAGGGTTAGTGCCTCTATCTCGCGGAATATTCAATAAAAGACCAAACGAGTTTAGTGACCGTGATAATGCTGCGTCAATCTTATCTAACTTACTGGCACATTGTCTGCATATTAAAGATTTAGACTTTAACCTTCCACCTAATGAATTTAATATAATATGCTCATTATATATCTCTTTAGGAACAATATTTTTATTACAAATGTAGCATTCACTTATTTTTGAAAAAGTGTTATTGAATGCTCCAGAGCTAGGGCTTTTTGGCGCTGCCATATTATTATTACAAAAATCAACTTATAAAGCTTAGCAAATATCAAAAAGAACAAACTAGAAAATACCGCCCAGCCAGAGCACGGTTATCCAACATGGGCAATTGTCAATTGATGCCCCAAATTTAACACCTATCTATTTACGGAAGTGTCATACTCTACAAAAACTTGGAACTGGTACAGATTCATCAGTATAAAGCTGTAGCGGTTACAAGTCCTAAATGGGGATAAAACCGTTTTTTCCAACCGACTAAACTATGGTCATAGTAAAATGAATATTACTTAGAGGTAAAGGACATGAGCCGAGAGGAAGCAGTGCGGCGAATTGATCAAGCAGCCGAGGAAAAATTGACGGAATTGGATTTGTCGGGGCTGGGGCTGGAGGAATTGCCACTGGAGATTGTCAAGTGTACGCATTTGAAACAACTTGAGCTCAATTACAATAAAATTACTACCATCCCAGATATGCTCGGCCAACTGCCGAATCTGACAGGGCTTTTGCTTAGTGACAATAGGATTACTTTTATCCCAGATACGCTCAGGCAACTGTCTAACCTGACACAACTTGAGCTCAATTACAATAAAATTACCTCTATCTCTGATTCGCTTGGGCAATTGTCGAATCTGACAAGGCTTGACCTGAGTGACAATAAAATTACTTTCATCCCAGATGCGCTCGGCCAACTGTTGAATCTGACAGACCTTTACCTCGATAACAATCAGATTACTTCCATCCCAGATGCGCTCGGTCAACTGTCGAATCTGACATGGCTTTACCTTGGTAACAATCCGATTACCTCTATCCCAGATGCGCTCGGGCAATTGTTGAATTTGAGAGGGCTTCAGCTCAGTAACAGTCCGATTACCTCTATCCCAGATGCGCTCGGTCAACTGTCGAATCTGACAGGGCTTTACCTCAGTAATAATCAGATTACCTCTATCCCAGATGCGCTTGGTCAACTGTTGAATCTGACAGAGCTTTGGGTTAGTGACAATCAGATTACCTCTATCCCAGATGCGCTCGGTCAACTGTCGAATCTGACAAGGCTTGACCTGAGTAACAATCAGATTACCTCTATCCCAGATGTGCTCGGGCAATTGTCGAATTTGAGAGAGCTTCGCCTCCCTAATAATCAGATTACTGAAATCCCGGAGGCCATTCGCAGCATGAAAAATTTGGAAAAACTAGATTTGCGAGGTAATCCGCTGCCGATTCCCCCGCAAGTTCTGGGGCAGGGTCAAGACGATGAAGGTTGTGGTGATTTGCGAACAATTCTAGATTTTTATTTCCACACCCGCAATCTAGCCCTACCTGAGCTAGATGCTGAGCGTCAGAAAATTGAATCTGAGGGATATTTTGACGCTGAAACTCTTCAAGACGCCAGACAACGGATAACTGCTTCTATTGTGCAGCGACAGGGACAGGCTGGATTTCGGCGTAAGTTGTTAATTGCTTACGGTGGTCGATGTCCAATAACGGATTGTGATGTAGAGTCAGCTATCGAAGCGGCACATATAATTCCATATCAAGGTACTCAAACCAATCATCCAACAAATGGTTTACCGCTCAGAGCCGACATACACACTCTCTTCGATTTGCATCTACTATCAATTCGACCAGATACCAAGGAAGTTGTGATTGCCCCTGCACTTGTCGGCACCTGTTACCAAGATTTGGCTGATCGGAAACTGACTTTACCACAGGATCAAAAAACAGCACCAAATCAAAACGCTCTTAGCAAGCATTATGAAGCTTTTCTCAGCAAATGCAAAAGTGGTCAGCTAAAACGGTTATAAGGTCTAGATAGGGAAATTTGAGTAAGATTAAATGAACCGCGAGGCACGCGGAGGCGAAGGAAGAGAAAGAAGGATATGCAGTTCTTGCTTCGCGCTCTTCGCGTCTTCGCGGTTCGTTCAAATAATTAAAAAGCCCTATAATTTCGGTGTAAGCAAAATTAGCTGTTTTGATAAGATCGATCGCACTTCATCCAATCCCATCTCCACATCCACCAAAATCTCCCCAACTGTCTTCTGTATCTCTTGCTCCCCCCCTTGGCAAGGGGGGGCTGGGGGGGGTGAACAAGCTTGCAGAAACTCAAACTCAGCACTTGACAAATTCACCAATTGGTAGTTGCAATCAAACACTTGTTGGCTCGGCCAACCGTGCATACAAACACTCAACTCTGGAATTGCCGCCAAAAGTGCTTGATCATCCGACCAATCAATCTTATTAACAGGCTTTTTGCCCAAGAAAAACTCGTAATGAGTGATTTCCGTATCCAACAATTCAATTAATCGATAAAGCTCCCGTTCCGTCAAACCCTGAGCTTTTTCCATCAACTCCGGCGCTTTCCCCAAAAGTCTTTCTAACTGCCAATATCCCGGATTTGAGAAACCGATAAATTCCAATCCCGAAGCATCAATTAACTCAAACAAAGTCTCAATATTGTAGTCAATTTCCTGCGGGTGAACGTACATATCAGCAAAACATTCGTCTCGCTGATTTTCTCCCGCCCAACGCTGTTTTTCGTACTTGACAAGACGGTTGTTTTCTGGTAATGAAGCAAAGATTTGACGGCCGACTTTCACACCATCGGGATAGTCGCCTTTTTTGTTGCTTTGCAGAAGCCCGATCGCCCTTTGCATCAATTGAATTTCCCAACGTCCGAGCTCAGCATACACAAAAATGTGCATCAAGCCACCGCTAGCCAACTTCGCCGCCAGTGCTTGAATGCCACGAATCGGATCGGGCAAATGGTGCAGCACGCCCACGCAGTTGATCAAATCAAACTCGCCTTCGAGTCGATCGGCATCGTACAAGCTGAGGTGGCGAAAATCTGCTTCTCGCGCACCCGATCGCCGACAGCGTTCTTGTGCTACCTTCAAAGCACCGGAACTAAGGTCGATCGCCGTCACCGACGCTTCAGGATTCAGGTGAATCAGATAATCGGTACTCGAACCCGTGCCACAGCCAGCATCCAAAATCCGAACATCCAGTTTTTGTGGCTTTTGGCCCGTGCAAAAATTGTAAGCATCCGGCCAACTCCAGCGCCAGTTATATCCCGGTGGTGGTTCATCCGACAAAGGATCGGGCGGGAAAGGGAAAGTATCGTAAAGTCGGCGAACCGCAGCACTGATATCAGGCGAAATTTCCATAGGTTAGAGATTTTTTTATTCAAAGAAATTAGGAGACGGCAGTGCCGTGTCCCTACAATGTTATTTTGGGTAG